>JAFAZM010000122.1 GCA_019239785.1 Sphingomonadaceae bacterium | reverse complement strand
ATTGTCGCGCTGCGGCACCACCGCGCCCAGATATTTCCGGACCAGCTCGGGATGCTCGCGGATCGCCTCGCTGATCGAGCGGAAGATGACCCCGGCCTTCTCAAGCTCGGCGCGGAAGGTGGTTGCGACCGAGACGCTGTCGAACACCGCGTCGACCGCGACCTTGCGCGCGCCCTCGACCCCGGCGAGCACCTTCTGCTCCTCGATCGGGATGCCGAGCTTCTCGTAGACGCGAAGGATCTCCGGATCGACCTCGTCGAGGCTGCCGATTTTCTCCTTCGCCTTGGGCTCGGCGTAATAATAAGCGTCCTGGAAATCGATCTCGGGGATGTCGAGCTTCGCCCAGCTCACCTCCTCCATGGTCAGCCAGGCCCGATAGGCCTTGAGCCGCCATTCCAGCATCCATTCCGACTCCTTCTTCTTCGCCGAGATGAAGCGGAGCGTGTCCTCGCTGAGCCCCTTGGGCGCGAACTCCTGCTCGATGTCGGAGGAGAAGCCCCATTCGTAATTCGAGGCGCGGTCGGCGGCTTCTTGCGCCTCCTTGTTGCGGACCTCGCTCATGCGCGCAACTCCGCCAGGCTGGAGAGGCTGACGCCCTGCAGGGCGCCACGCACCGCGACGTTGACGACGCCCATGTGCGGGCGGACCTGGCAGGCGCGCTCGAGCGCGCATTCGTGCCGCTCGGCATCGACGCAGCTCGTCATCTCGATCGGCCCCTCCACCGCCTCGACGATGTCGGCGAGGCTGATCTCGCCCGCCGGCCGCGCCAGCCGGAAGCCGCCGCCGGTGCCGCGCGCGGTCGCGAGCAGGCCCGCCGAGGCGAGCCGGCCGGTCAATTTCTGCGCGGTCGGCAGCGGCAGGCCGGTCTCGGCGGCAAGCAGGGTCGCGCTGAGCCGCGCGCCCGCCGGATGGCGGGCGGCCGCAGCCATCATTACGACCGCATAATCGGCAAGGGAGGTCAGTCGCATCTCTTCCCTAATCGGACTGATTCGTTCCGATTGGGCATCTGGGCGGGCGGCGAGCGGAAATCAAGCACTACCGTCGTCCCTTTCCGTCATCCCGGACCTGATCCGGGATCCATGAACACCGCGATGCGAGAGTTCGCGATCTCCGTGTTCATGGATGCTGAATCGCGTTCAGCATGACGCTAAGGGGGCACGCGTGGCGCTCTACCCCTTCCTCCGCCCGCTCGCCTTCGCGCTCGACGCGGAGCGCGCCCATCGCGCCACGATCGCGGCGCTGAAGCTGCTGCCCCCCGGCAAGCCCACGGAGCCCGACCCGCTCCTCTCCGTCGAGCTCGCCGGCCTAACCTTCCCCAATCCCGTCGGCCTCGCCCCCGGCTTCGACAAGGATGCGGAGGTCTTCCGCCAGCTGCTCGGCTTCGGCTTCGGCTTCGTCGAGGTCGGCACGCTGACCCCGCTGCCGCAGCAGGGCAATCCCCGCCCGCGCCTGTTCCGCCTCGCCGAGGACCGGGCGGCGATCAACCGGATGGGATTCAACAATCGCGGCCAGACCGCGGCGCTGCTCCGCCTCCAGGCGCCCCGCCGCGGCGGGCTGGTCGGGGTCAATGTCGGCGCGAACAAGGACAAGGCCGGGGGCGATGCGGCGATCGCCGATTATTCGGCCGGGGTGGCGGCGATGACCGGCGTCGCCGATTATCTCACGATCAACGTCTCCTCGCCGAACACGCCGGGCCTTCGCGACCTCCAGGATGCCGGCGCGCTCGACGCTTTGCTCGCCGCGATCTCCGAAGTGCGCGGCGCCGGGCCGCCGATCTTCCTGAAGGTGGCGCCGGACCTCGAGCCGGCCCGGATCGACGAGGTCGCGCGGATCGCGATCGCGCGGAACATGGACGCGCTCATCATCGGCAACACCACGCTCAGCCGGCCGGCGCTCAGGTCGCGCCATCGCGGCGAGGCGGGCGGCCTTTCCGGCGCGCCGCTGAAGCGGCTGGCGCTGGAGCGGCTGCGCGATTTCCGGAGCGCCACCGGCGGCGCTTTGCCACTGATCGCCGCGGGCGGGATCGAGAGCGGCGCCGACGCATTCGCGCGCATCCGCGCCGGCGCCAGCCTGGTCCAGCTCTACACGGCCCTGGTCTATCGCGGGCCGGGCCTTGCGGCGGAAATCAACCGCGACCTGAAGCGCCTGCTGGCCCGCGAGGGCTTCGCGCGCTTGACGGATGCGATCGGGACTGAAAAGCGGTGACCATGCTCAAGCGTCTCTTCTTCGGCTTCGCCCTCCTCCTCGCCGCCTGCGCCACCGGCAGCGCCGCGCCGCCGCCGCCGGCGGCCGGCACCACCGGCGGCGCCGTCTCCGCCGCCGATCCGCGGGCGGCGGCCGCGGGCGTCGAGATCTTGCGCGAAGGCGGCACCGCCTCCGATGCCGCCTCGGCGATCATGCTGGCGCTCACCGTGGTCGAGCCGCAAAGCTCCGGCATCGGCGGTGGCGGCTTCCTCGTCTATCACGACCAGCGACGTCATGCCGTCGGCACGATCAACGCCCGCGAGACCGCGCCGATGGCGGCGACCCCGGCTTACTTCCTCGGCCCGGACGGCCGTCCGCTTGCCCATGCCGACGCGGTGCCCGGCGGCCTCAGCGTCGGCGTCCCCGGCAACGTCCGGCTGATCGAGGAGGCGCATCGGCTGCACGGCCGCCTCCCCTGGGGGCGGCTGTTCCAGCCCGCCATCCGCCTCGCCCGCGACGGCTTTGCGATCACGCCCCGGCTGTTCGCGGCTTTGGCCTCGCCGAACAGCCTCGCCCGCTCGACCGCCTGGGGCCGCGCCCAATTCTATCAGGCGAACGGCGAGCCGAAGCCGGTCGGCACGATCCTGCGCAACCCCGAGCTGGCGGCGACGCTCGAGCAGCTCGCGACG
>JAFAZM010000087.1 GCA_019239785.1 Sphingomonadaceae bacterium | reverse complement strand
TTCTACCGCCGGCTGATCGCCGGCGTGCCGCTGAAGAACGTCACCTCGCGCTTCGCGATGGAGCGGGTGAAGAGCACCACCGCCTACCCGCTGCGGCTGGAGCAGCCGGCGGCGCGATAGGAGCGGACGCCGGCGAGGTCACCATCGTCATGGCGGACCTGATCCGCCATCCACCTTCTTCACGGCTGGCGAGAAGAAAAGGTGGATCCCGGGTCAAGCCCGGGATGACGATTTGGTAGGACCCAGGGATCAGTGCGCGTTGCGCGACGCGTTCGACGCCGCGTTGCTGGCGTT
The DNA here is from genome assembly GCA_019239785.1 of Sphingomonadaceae bacterium. Lineage (GTDB taxonomy): Bacteria > Pseudomonadota > Alphaproteobacteria > Sphingomonadales > Sphingomonadaceae > Allosphingosinicella. The sequence goes on along the minus strand of JAFAZM010000087.1, from coordinate 9,181 downwards.
GTGCGAGGCGTTGCTCGCGGAATGCGAGGCATTGCTCGTCGCCGAGCCATTGCCCGCCATGTTGCCGCCCGCGGACATATTGTCGGCCGACATGTTGCCGAGGTCGTTGGCGGTCATGCTGTCGGGCGCGACGTCGTAGACGTCGTTGGTCGTGTCGATCGCCGAGGTGTTGTTGGCGGCGTTGCGGCCGGAGCAGGCGCCAAGTGCGAGCAGAGCGGTGGCGGCCAGGGCCATGGAAAGGCGCTTCATATCGTCCCTCGTTTCGTTGACGGGCGGCGCAACAGACCAGAAGCGGACGCCGGCCGCAATCAGAAACGCGCGAACGCGCGAATCTCCGGGCGGTTGCCGCTTAACTCCTCCCCGTTCCGGGGAGGATCTCCGCCTAGCCGATCCCCCGCTCCGCCAGGAGCCGTTCCCAACGCAGGGCATCGGTGACGATCGTGTCGAGATCGTCGCGCTGGGGGCGCCAGTCGAGCGTGGAGAGAATGCGGCGGTTGTCGGCGACCAGAGCGGGCGGGTCGCCGGCGCGGCGGGGCGCCGGCCGGCGCTCGATCGGGGCGTTGGTCACCCGGTCGACGGCGTTCAGCACCTCCAACACCGAGAAGCCGTGGCCGTAGCCGCAATTCATCAGCAGGCTCTCGTCGGGGCTTTCGATCAGCCGCTCCAGCACGTGGACGTGGGCGGCGGCGAGGTCGCTGACATGGATATAGTCGCGCACACCGGTGCCGTCCGGCGTGTCGAAATCGGTGCCGAAAATGTCGACATGGCCGCGCTTGCCGATCGCCGCCTCGACCGCGACCTTGATCAGGTGGGTCGCGCCCCTGGTCGACTGGCCGGAGCGGCCCGCGGGGTCGGCGCCGGCGACGTTGAAGTAGCGCAGGATGCCGAAGTTGAGCGGATGGGCGAAGGCGGCATCCTTCAGCATCCGCTCGGTCATCAACTTGGACCAGCCATAGGGATTGATCGGTTCGGTCCGGTCCTCCTCCGCAGCGGGGATCTTCTCGGGAATGCCGTAGGTGGCGGCGGTCGAGGAGAAGATGAAATGGCGGACGCCGCCCTTCACCGCGCTTGCGATCAGCGCCCGGCTCTTCACCGTGTTGTTCTCGTAATAACGGAGCGGATCGGCGACCGAATCGGGCACCACCACCGAGCCCGCGAAATGCATGATCGCGCCGATCCCGTGCTCCCCGATCAGCGAGGCGACCAGGGCGGAATCGGCGATGTCCCCCTCGGCGAGGGTCGCGCCTTCCGGCACCGCCCAGGCGAAGCCGGTGGAAAGATTGTCGATCACCACCACCGGCCAGCCCGCATCCAGCAGGGCCAGAACCGCGTGGCTGCCGATATAGCCCGCACCGCCGGTCACCAGCACCGCCGGCTTCTTCTCGATCATGCAAAACTCCGTCTCTGTCCGATGCAGCAAAAAGGGACTAAACTCGTTACACGCCCTATACAGTTTCCGTCGCCGGGGACGAGGCCGAGAACGAGGTGGTGCCATGAACAGATTGCTCGCGTGTCTGGTTGCAGTTTCGGCGATCACGGCCGTTTCCGGCTGCGCAACCGACGACATGGCGACCGGTGCGTCGGTCACCCGCTTTCATCTCGGCCAGCCGATCGCGCGCGGCCCGATCGCGGTCGAGGCGGCCGACCCACGCGACACGAACGGGCTCGAATTCGCCCAGATCTCGGCCTCGGTCGCGCGCGAGCTGACCCGGCTCGGCTGGACGGTGGTGCCGAACAACGCCTCCGAGCAGGTGGCGATGGTCAGCCTCACCCAGCAGGCGCGGCCGGCGGCGCGGCGCTCGGGCGTCACCATCGGCATCGGCGGCGGCACCGCCAGCTATGGCCGCCATGGCGGCGTCGGCGTCGGCGGCGGGGTGGAGATTCCCGTGGGCGGCGCCGGCCCGACGCTGGTGGTCGGCTCGCAGCTCAGCGTCCGCATCCAGCGGCGCTCCGACGCGACCGTCGCCTGGGAAGGGCGGGCGCAGATGGAGGCGCGCGGCGGCTCGCCCTTGGCCACCCGCGCCGGTGCCGCGGACCGGCTCGCGGCGGCCCTGTTTCGGGACTTCCCCGGAGAGTCGGGCCGCACTATCAGGGTGCGCTAGCAGCAAAGCACACCTCTTTTCCCAAGGATGCAATGACCCTATCCGTTTCCAGCGCCTTCGACGGCGGCAATATCCGTTTGGTCGCCATCGCCGGCGACCGCATCGACCTCGAGATCGTCAAGGACCACCAGTCCGATTTCTATCAATGGTTCTATTTCCGGCTGACCGGCGCGGCCGGCCGCCACGTCACGCTGCGCATCCTCAATGGCGCCGGCGCCGCCTACCCGCACGGCTGGGCCGGCTACCGCGCCTGCCTCTCGGAGGACCGCGAGGAATGGCGCCGTGTCGACACCTCTTACGACGGCGGCGTGCTGACGATCGAGGCGGCGCCAGCTTCGAACAGCGTCTGGATCGCCTATTTCGCGCCTTACACGATGGAGCGGCACCACGATCTGGTGGCCTCGGTCGCGGCCGCGCCGGACGTCGAATATCGCTCGCTCGGCCAGACGCTCGACGGTCGCGAGCTGGACTATTTCAAATTCCCCGGCGGCCCGCTTCAGGTCTGGCTCTACGCCCGCCAGCATCCGGGCGAGACGATGGCCGAATGGTGGATGGAAGGCGCGCTCGAGCGGCTGCTCGACGATTCCGACCCGGTCACCCGGCGGCTGCGCCAGAAGGCGACCTTCCACGTCGTTCCCAACATGAACCCGGACGGTTCCTTCCGCGGCCATTTGCGCACCAATGCGGTTGGCACGAACCTCAATCGGGAATGGCATGCGCCGAGCCTGGAGAAGAGCCCGGAGGTCTTCCACGTCCGCGCCGAGATGGACCGGACCGGGGTCGATTTCGCGATGGACATTCACGGCGACGAGGCGATCGCCGCCAATTTCCTCGCCGGCTTCGAAGGCATTCCGCGCTGGAGCCAAAAGCAGCAGGACCTGTACGACGGCTTCGCTTCGGCCTTGGTCGCCGTGACGCCCGATTTCCAGACCGAGAAAGGCTATGAGATCGCGGCCCCCGGCCAGGCCAATCTCTCCATGTCCACCGCCCAGCTCGCCGAGCGCTATGGCGCGATCTCGATGACGCTGGAGATGCCGTTCAAGGACAATGAGGATCTGGCCGATCCGGTCTACGGCTGGTCGCCGGACCGCTCGCGGCTGCTCGCCCGCGCCTGTCTCGACGCGCTGCACGCGACGATCGATCGGATCGCGGCCTATCGCGGCTGATGGAGATACGCTCCGGCGGGCTGGATCATCCGGCGGTCGCCGCATTGCTGCGCCTGCACCTCGACGGCATGGCGCAGCATTCGCCGGCGGCGAGCGTGCATGCGCTCAATCTTGCCGGGCTCGCCGCGCCGGAGGTCAGCTTCTGGGCGGCCTGGGAAGGTGACGAATTGCTCGGCTGCGCGGCGCTGAAGGCGCTCGGCGACGGCGAGGCCGAGATCAAGTCGATGCGGACCGCGCCGGGCCAGCTGCGCCGGGGCGTCGCCTCGGCCCTGCTCGCTCATCTCCTCGGGGTCGCGCGTGAGCTGGGTTATCGGAAGATCGGCCTGGAGACTGGATCGGGCCACGCCTTCGCGCCGGCCCACGCCTTGTACCGGCGCTTCGGCTTCGCCGATTGCGCCGCCTTCGGCGATTATCCCGCCGACGACCCGTTCAGCCGCTTCATGTCGCTGACGCTTTAGGCTAGGCGACAAGCCTCCCTCTCTCGGGCGCGGAGAAGGGTGAACCGGAGGCCAAACCTTGCCAACGCTCGTCCTGATCCGTCACGGCCAGTCGGCCTGGAATCTCGAGAACCGCTTCACCGGCTGGTGGGACGTCGACCTGACGCCGCAGGGGGAGGCGGAGGCGAAGGCGGCGGGCGAATTGCTCGCGGCGAGGGGCCTGGATTTCGACCTGGCCTTCACCAGCGTGCAGACCCGGGCGATCCGGACCCTGCACATCGCGCTTCGGGCGATGGGCCGGCTCTGGCTGCCAGAGGAGAAGCATTGGCGGCTGAACGAGCGCCATTATGGCGGCCTCACCGGCCTCAACAAGGCCGAGACCGCGGCGAAGCATGGCGACGAACAGGTGCATATCTGGCGCCGCTCGTTCGACACCCCGCCGCCGCCGCTGGAGCCAGGCGGGCCCTACGACCTGGCCGGGGACCGCCGCTATGCGGGCATCCCGATCCCGGCCCGGGAGAGCCTCAAGGACACGATCGCGCGCGTCCTGCCTTATTGGGAGGAAAGGATCGCCCCGGCCTTGCGCGAGGGGCAACGCGTCCTGATCGCTGCCCACGGCAATTCGCTGCGGGCCCTGGTCAAGCACCTCTCCGTGATCCCCGACGAGGAGATCACCGGGTTGGAGATCCCGACCGGCAAGCCGATCGTCTATGAGCTGGACGACGCGCTGCGGCCGATCGACCGTTATTATCTGCACGAACGCTGAGGGGCGCTGAAGAAGAAGCGGGACCCCCGCTTTCGCGGGGGTGACGGCCTGTCGGGCGCGTCAGAACTCCTTGACGCGCTCGCGGTTGCGGGCGGCGCGGCGGAGGACCTCCTCGACGCTGTCGCCGGGCATGATCGTGGCGACGCTCACCGTGACCTGGAGCTTCACCATCGCATGGCCGATATCGAGCGGATGGGCGGCGATGCAGCGCGCGATCCGCTCGGCGGTGTCGAGCGCCGAATCGGCGTCGAGATGGTCGAGCAGCAGCGAGAAGGCGCCGCCGCCATTGCGCGCGGCGACATCGCTGGCGCGGATCAGGCTCTTCAGCAGGCGGGCGACCTGACGCAAGGCGGCGTCGCCTGCGATCCGGCCATGGCCTTCGTTTATCGCCTTCAGGTCCTGGAGATCGACCGAGATCAAAGCGGCGGGCGTGCCGTGGCGCGCCGCCTGGCTCACCACCCGCTCGAGCTCGCCGCGGAAACGGCGCGGATCCTGGAGCGCGGTGAGCGCGTCCTGGCCGCCGCTCTCCTCGGCTTCGCCAAGCCGGGCTCGGGCCTCGGCGAGGGCTGCGCGGAGCAGGGCATTCTCGTCGGTCAGCCGGGACAGCGCCTCGCGGGCGCCCTGGTCCTGCGCTTCGGGTTTCGCGGGAGTGTCCGTCCGGCGTGTCATGAAAAGCGAAATTAGAGGGCGAAGGTTAACATCGTGCTTAGAAGCATCGCGCGGAAAAGTGGGCGCCGGTTTTTCCGGAAAAGCGATGCGGCACAAAGGCTGGCGGCGATTGCGTTGCGGCGCACCCGCGGGGTAAGCACCCGCCATGCCGGACCAAGCGCCGCTCGTCGGGATCATCATGGGCAGCCGCTCCGATTGGGAGACGATGCGCCACGCCGCCGAGACGCTCGATGCGCTGGGCGTGCCCTACGAGCAGCGCGTGGTCTCCGCACACCGGACGCCGGACCGGCTCTACGCTTATGCGAAGGGCGCGGCGGGCCGCGGCCTCAGGGTGGTGATCGCCGGCGCCGGCGGCGCCGCGCATCTGCCCGGCATGGCCGCCTCGATGACGCACCTGCCGGTGCTCGGCGTGCCGGTGGAGAGCAGGACCTTGCAGGGCCTCGACAGCCTGCTCTCGATCGCCCAGATGCCGGCCGGCATACCGGTCGGCACGCTTGCGATCGGCAAGGCCGGGGCGACCAATGCCGGCCTGCTCGCCGCCGCGATCCTGGCGACGAGCGACGATGCGCTCGCCGGGCGGCTGCAGGCCTGGCGCCAGGCGCAGACCGACGGCGTCGCCGAGCAGCCGGAATGATCCCGGCCGAATGACGATCCCGCCCGGCTCCACGATCGGCATCGTCGGCGGCGTCCAGCACGGCCGGATGCTTGCGATGGCGGCGGCGCAGCTCGGCTATCGCTGCCACATCTACGCGCCCGATCCGAATTGCGTCGCCGCCGAGGTCGCCGCCCGCTTCACCGAGGGCGCGTTCGACGACGAGGGCGCGCTCACCCGCTTCGCCGCCGAGATCGACGTCGCCACCTACGAGTTCGAGAATATCGCGACCGCGCCGCTCGCCGCGGTCGCCGAGCTGGTGCCGCTTTACCCGCCGGTCGAGGCGCTCGCGACCGCGCAGGACCGGCTCGAGGAGAAGCAGTTCATCCAGCGTCATGGGGGCCGGCCGGCGCCGTTCGCGGCGGTGGACGATCCGGCGGGGCTCGATGCCGCGCTGGCGGCGATCGGCACGCCGGCGATCCTGAAGACGCGGCGCTTCGGCTATGACGGCAAGGGTCAGGTCCGGATCGAGGCGGCCGGCGAAGGCGCCGCTGCCTGGGACGCGGTGCGCGGCGCGCCCTGCGTGCTCGAAGGCCTGGTGCGCTTCGACGCCGAATTCTCGATCCTGCTCTGCCGCAATGCGGAAGGCGAGACGGCGATCTGGCCGTCGCCGCGCAACCGCCATGACGGCGGCATCCTGGTCGCGTCGAGCGTGCCGGGAGGACCGGGGCTCGCCGCCGCGATCGCCGAGGGCGAGGCGCTCGCCCGCCGCGTCGCCGACGCGCTCGACTATGTCGGCGTGCTTGCGATGGAGTTCTTCGCGACCGCGGACGGCGCGATCTTCAACGAGATGGCCCCGCGGGTGCACAATAGCGGCCACTGGACGATCGAGGGCGCGTTGACCTCGCAATTCGAGAATCACGTCCGCGCGATCTGCCGCCTGCCGCTCGGCGCGACCGACCTCAGAGCGCCGCGGGTCGAGATGGCCAACCTGGTCGGCGACGAATCCGAAAGCTGGCGCGAGATCCTCGCCGACCCCGCCGCGCATCTGCACCTCTACGGCAAGGGCGAAGCCCGCCCAGGACGCAAGATGGGGCATGTGACGCGGCTGCTCGACTGAGCCAGCTCCAGTTCCTCCCCCTCCCCTTTCAGGGGAGGAGTTCGCATCGAAAAAAAGCGCGCCGCGGGACCGGCCCGCGGCGCGCCTTAAGGCTTTCGTCCGGCTCAGTGCGCCGCGGGCACCACCTCGATCGGCAGGCCGAGCGGCTCGAGCTGGCTGCGCACCCGCGACGCGTCGCCGACCACGACCCAGACGAACTTCGACGGATCGAGCGTGCGGCGGGCGGCGGCGTCGAGATCGGCCGCGGTGAGGCGCCGCAAGCGGCTCGCGAGCGTCCGGTAATAATCGTCGGGCCGGCGGTAGAGGTCGTTCTGCTGCAGCGCGGTGAGCAGCGCCTGCGAGGTCTCGAGGCTGCCCGGCAAAGCCCGGATGCTGCCGTTGATCGTCCGCTCGAGCTCGGCCGGAGTGACTCCGTTCGGACCGAGGAACTGCTGCAGCTGCTCGCGCGCGGCGGCGATGGAATCGCCGCTGTGATCGGCCTGCACCGGCGCGAACACCAGATAGGGCACCTGGTGCTCGACCCGATTGACGGCGCCGGAGGCGCCATAGGCCCAGTGCCTGTGCTCCCGCAGCTCCATGTTGAGCCGCGACAGGAAGGAGCCGCCGAGCACGCTGTTGGCCTGGGTCAGCGCGACGAGATCGTCGGTGCCGGCGACGTTCATCACCTCACCGGCAAGGATCAGCGACTGCGGCGATTGCGGCCGGTCGATCAGGATGATGCGCGGGCGCGGTGCGGGGATGGGGGCGTTGAACGCCTTGGTCCCGCGCGCGGCCGGCGGCGCCTGCCAATGGCCGAAGCGCGCCTCGAGCAGGGGCACGATCTCGGCCAGGCTGGTGTCGCCGACCACGAAGATCTTGGCATTGTCGGGGCGCACCCAGGCGGCATGTGCGGCGAGGATGTCGTCGCGGGTGATCGCCTGCACCGTCCGCGCCTCGCCCGAGCCGGTGAAGGGGATGCCGTAGGGATGCTGGCTGCCGTACAGCAAAGGCGGCAGGTTGCGCAGCGCGATCGCCTGCGGCTGCGCCATCTCGCTGGCGATGGTGGCGAGGTGCTGCCCGCGCAGCCGTTCGATCTCCCCGGGCGCGAAGGCCGGGTTGCGGACGATGTCGGCCAGCAGGTCGAGCGACGGGCCGAGGTTCGCGCGCAGGGCAGCGAGCGAGACGGTGGTCCGATCGAGCGTCGCGCCGGTCGTGATCTGCGCGCCCAGCCTCTCGCGCGTCTCGGCGATCTGGACCGAGTTGAGCCGGGTCGTACCCTCGTCGAGCAGATCGGCCATCAGGCTCTGCAGCCCGAGCCGGTCGGGCCGGTCCGCGGCATAGCCGGCATCGAAGGACAAGGCGACGCGGACCACCGGCACAGCGGCCCGGCGGGCGAAGGTGACCTCGATGCCATTGGAGAGCCGAGCATGCTCGACGCGGGGGAAGTCGAGGTCCCCGATCTGCCCGACCGTGGGCAGGTGCGAGCGATCCACGTCGAAGCTGCGCGGCGCATGAAGGCCGTTGGGCGCTTCGTCGGCCGCGGCCGGATTCGGCGCGAGCGGCTGCTCGTCCGCGGCCGGTGCGCGGAAATAGCGCGGCATCAGACTGGTGAAGTGACCGCCGGTCCGCGAGCTCGCCGCTTCCTCATAAGGCTCGCGCTCGCCCGGCTCCACGCGCAGCGCATAGACGGGGCGGGTCAGCCAGCGCTGCATCGCGGCACGCACCGTCGCCGGAGTCTGGGCCGCGAGCGCCTGCATCTGGTGACGATAGAAATCGGCATTGTTGGCGTAGAGCGCGCCCTCGGCCAGCGCGACCGCCTTGCCGCCGAAGCCGCCCACCTGCTCCAGGCCGCGGATGCGGGCGGCAAGCGCATTGGTCGTGTAACGCCGCACCTCGTCCGCGGTCGGACCCTCGGCGATGAACCGGCCGACGATCTCATCGAGCCGGCGCGACACCGCATCGGCGTCGGCGCCCGGTTTCAGATCGACCTGGACCTGGAAGAGGCTGATCCGGTGAAAGGTCTGGAGGTTGGCCTCAACCGCGACGGCGGTCTGGTCGCCGCGCACCAGCGCATTGTCGAGCCGCGAGCTGGCCAGGCCGCCGAGCACGCCGGCGGCGACGTCGAGCGGCGCCTGGGAATCGTCGAGGATGCCGGGGACCACCCACTCGCGATAGAGCCGGGTCGCCGGGATATGGTCGTGCATCGTCTCGTCGATCCGGTGCGGCAGCGTCGGCACGCTCGCCTCGGCCGGATGGTTCTGCGGACCGCGCGGAATGTCCCCGAAATAGCGCTCGGCGAGATTGCGCCCTTCGGCGGGGTTGATGTCGCCGGCCAGCACGAGCACCGCAT
>JAFAZM010000044.1 GCA_019239785.1 Sphingomonadaceae bacterium | reverse complement strand
CCGGTCCCTGGTCCGAGACATTGCCGCTGACATAGGGTGCGGCATTCTGGATCCGGTCGAAGCGCAGATGCGGCGCGCCGGGTACCGAGAGGACCGGCACGTCTACCGTGATCTTGCCGTCGGCCAGATTGACGCCGTTACGGTCGGGTTCGACGGTGAGGGGCGAAACCACCTGGGGCATGTCCGCCGGCAGCGTCTGCGCGGCCGCCCCGCTCGCCACGATGGCCCCCGCGAATGCGGGCACCAGCGTTAGAAAGATGATGCGGCAGAGGTGGTTCAAGTTCAGACCCCTTGGATTGGTAGGGTTGTCGATAATCGGATGATCGCCCGTCCCGCGCTCATTGGCACATCCCCCCGCTGACGGTGACGGTCAGCGTCGAGGTCGCGGTGGCGCCGCGGGCATCCTGGACGGTGTAGGTGCCGACCTTGTTGCCGGTGAGCGCCGTCGAGGTGAACTGGATGGTGGTGCTCGAGATGACCGAGAAGCCGGCGCCGGTCACGGAGACCAGGGACAGCGGATAATCGCCGTCAGGATCGGTGTCGTTCGCGAGAACATTGTAGCTGCTTGTCGTGCACTTCTGCTGCGAGCCGGTGTCCGCCTGCGGCGTCGGCGGATTGTTCCCGGGCGGCGGTGGCGGAGGAGGAGGCGGTGGTGGCGGCGGCGAACCGGAGGCGCCGGTGACTGTGTAGTTGGAGCGATTGCCCGCAGGGTCGTAGCTGGTCGAGACGGCAAGGCCGTTGTTCACGCCGCCGGTCGTCGAGACCGCAACCAGCCGGCCGAGCGCGTCATAGGTGTAGGTCACCGTGTCGCTGCCCCAAGCGGCGCCGCTCAGCAGGAAGGCGCTGACGGAAGTCCCCAGCAGATAAGCCGCCTTTCTCTTCATGCCCTGCTCCTCAATGACAAGTTCTCACCCGGATTGCATCATACGGTGCGAATCCGGCCGCAGCTTTCGTCTTGCGCGCTGCGAACGGGACGCATCCACCCGTCTCCGGGCTGTTCATGATCCGAAAAGAACCAAAATATGTATTATCGCTTGATATGTATCTTCGCAGAGCCATTCAGACGATCTGCGCCATAATGATGAACGGTGCGATCCGTACTTCATCTGTAGCAGACTTCATCTGACCACTGTTTGAATCGTGTCGAATCGCCGACTCGCCGCCTAATAAGCCGGGGAAATGCGACAATGTAAATCGACTCACGGAAAGAATTTCCACCTTGTCCGCGCGAGTGCCGGGCGGCCCACCCTCGCCCTTCGGTTTCACCAGAAACTACGATCCGCCACCTTCACCGCCGCCTCCGCATCCGCTAGACCGCCCGCAGATGAGTTCCGAGCAAGCCGCCCAGCGTATCACCCTCCGCCGCGACGACGGGCGGCTTGCCGCCGCCCTCGGCTTCGCGCGCCGCGCCTGGAAGAAGCGCTGGGTGAAGGTGCTTGCGGTGCTCGCCGCGCTCCCCTTCATCTTCTACTTCATCCTCTGGCTCCTCTTCGCGCGCGGGCTGCCGGACGCCGAGGCTTTGCTGAACTACCAGCCGGTGCTCCCCACCTATGTCCGCGACATCAACGGCGAGCCGGTGCAGACCTTCGCCCGCGAGCGGCGCGTGCAGCTCGCCTATCGCGAATTCCCGCCGGTCCTGATCAATTCCTTCCTCGCCGCCGAGGACCGCACCTTCTTCAATCATCACGGCATCGACTATCCCGGCCTGCTCGGCGCGGTCTGGGATTATGTCTCCAAGGCCGGCACCGGCGAGCGCGCCCATGGCGGCTCCACCATCACCCAGCAGGTCGCCAAGATCTTCTTCACCGGCAACCAATATTCGATCACCCGCAAGATCCGCGAGGCCTTCCTCGCCCGCCGCATCGAATCGGTGCTGACCAAGGAGCAGATCCTCGAGCTCTACCTCAACCAGATCTTCCTCGGCCGGAACGCCTATGGCGTGCAGGCGGCGGCCCGCGCTTATTTCAACAAGGATGTCGGCCAGCTCACCCTCGCCGAGAGCGCCTTCCTCGCCATCCTGCCCAAGTCGCCGACCAATTACGATCCGGTGCGCCATCACGACCGCGCGCTGCAGCGTCGCAACTTCGTGCTCGGCGAGATGCTGCGGAACAATTTCATCACCCGCGCCCAGCATGACGAAGCGGTCGCCGCCCCGCTGGAGACGGTCTACGGCACCGGCCAGGATTTCACCCGCAACGTGGGCGGCTATTTCATGGAGGAGGTCCGCCGCGACCTCATCCAGCGCTATGGCGAGAATGCCGATCCGCAGCATCCGAACAGCCTTTATGCCGGCGGCCTCTGGGTGCGCACCTCCTACGATCCCCGGATGCAGCAATCGGCCGAGCAGGCCTTGCGCGACGGCCTCGCCCGCTACGAGAACGGCCGCGGCTGGCGCGATCCGGGCCTCAACGTCGATCTCAGCCACGATTGGCGCAGCCAGCTCGCGGTGGCGCCGCTGGGGCCCGGCTATCCGACCTGGCGGCCGGCGGTCGTGCTCTCGAAGGAGGGCGGCGCGGCGACGATCGGCTTCGTCGACGGCAGCACCGGCCAGCTTCCCGCCTCATTGGCCTCGATGCCGCAGCGCAATGTCGGCGGCTCCGCCTTCGACGGGCTGCACCCCGGCTCCGTGATCGCGGTCGAGCAGCAGGGCAATCAATGGGCCTTGCGCTCCATTCCCGAAATCTCCGGCGGCATGGTCGTCGAGGAGGTCGGCTCGGGCCGCGTGCTCGCGATGCAGGGCGGCTGGGACGTGCGCGGCTCCAACTTCAACCGCGCCACCCAGGCGATGCGGCAGCCGGGCTCGACCTTCAAGGCCATCGTCTATTCCGCCGCGCTCGACAACGGCATGACCCCGGCCTCGATCATCATCGACGGCCCGTTCTGCGCGAACCAGGGCACGCCCAGCCAGAAATGCTTCCGTAATTTCGGCGGCAGCGCCGGCTCCGGCCCGCACACGATGCGCTGGGGCATCGAGCAGTCGCGCAACCTGATGACGGTCCGCACCGCGAACCAGATCGGCATGAACAACGTCGTCCGCCGCGCGCACCAGATGGGCGTCGGCGATTACCCGCCCTTCCTCTCGATCGCGCTCGGCGCCGGCGAGACCACGGTGGCGCGGATGGTCAATGCCTTCTCGACCTTCGCCAATCAGGGCCGGGCGCTGAACCAGAGCCTGATCGACTATATCCAGGATCGCAACGGCCACGTCATCTGGCGCGCCGACACGCGGCCCTGCAACGGCTGCAACGCGCCGGACTGGAACGGCCGGCCGATGCCGCGGCCGCCGCTGAGGACCCGCCAGGTGGTCGATCCGATGACCGCCTATCAAATCGTCCACATCCTCGAGGGCGTCGTCCAGCGCGGCACCGCCACGATCCTTCGCGATCTCGGCCGGCCCCTGTTCGGCAAGACCGGCACCACCTCGGGCCCGACCAATGTCTGGTTCATAGGCGGCTCGCAGCAGATCGTCGCCGGCGTCTATATGGGCTTCGATCGGCCGCGGCCGATGGGCGGCTATGCCCAGGGCGGCACGCTCGCCGCGCCGATCTTCCGCCAGTTCG
>JAFAZM010000324.1 GCA_019239785.1 Sphingomonadaceae bacterium | reverse complement strand
CAGCGGCCCGGAAATGTCGGCGGTGAACACGGCCTGGCTATTGGTCGTGCTCGGCGTCGAATCGGAGAGGATATAGTCGAGCGCCGCCTGCGATTCGCGGCCGTAGCCGAACAGGTTGAGCGGCGCGCAGGTGGCGCTCTGGGTGGGGTAAGGCGAGTTCACCACGCCCGGCGCACAGGTGATCGTGCCGCCGGGCCCGGCGACGGCCTGGACCGCATTCTGGAAATTCTGCTCGTTGACGATCCGGTCGTGGCCCTTGGTGTGCGAGCGGCCGTAGACCCCGACCATTTCCCAGCGCCAGCGGCGGCCGAACAGGCCGAAATCGCCGTCCGCCCCAAGCACGCCGCGGGTGAGCGTATCGGCATAGGTCGCGCGGCCGCTGTAGAGATCGGTATTGGCGCGGCCGAAATAGAAATAATCCTGCGGGACGCCGAGGAAGTTCTGGTCGCTGAACGGGTTGTTGTTGATCGCATTGACGATCGCGGCCCGCGCTGCCGGGGTGAGGAACGGATTGTCGATGCTGAGGATGACGTTGCCGCCGGGCGTGCCGGCCGGCGCGAACGCGCCCGAATTGTAGAGCGGCTGGTCGCGCAGATTGGTGCTCTTCGAATAAGCGAACCAGCCTTCGGCGAACAGGCGGATATGGTCGGTCGCCTGGAAATTGGCCAGCAGGGTGGCGTTGTAGCGCTTCGTGTCGGTCAGCTGGTTGCCGGCCTGGAGGATGTCGAAGCCGTTGCCGCCGGAGGCGTTGGTGGTGAAGGTGCCGGCATTGCCGATCGGGGCGCCGTAGTCGAGCACGACCAGATTGCCGTTGCGGTCGAAGACCAGGTCGTTGGCCCGGGCGTCCTGCACGCCGAAGCTGAAGCTCGGATCGCCGAACACCTGGATCCGGTTCTGCGGCGAGAGCGGGAAAGCGAGCCCGAAAATGTCGCCGCCGACCAGTGGCACGCCGAACTCGGCGAAGACCGGAATCCGGAGATTGGTGTAGACGCACTGGTTGAACCGCGACCCGTCGGGGCAGTCGTCGTAGAAGCGGCCGCTCCGGCCGGGCTCGCGCGCGGTGAACACGAGGCCGTGGCCGCGATTATATTCGGCCGATAGGGTGACGTTGCCGCGGCCGCCGGCGAAGTTCGCGCCCCAGAGCAGGCCGGCCCGGTAATTGGGCGCGTCGCCCCGCTCGGCTATGCCGTATTGGGCGTCGAGCGCGAGGCCCGAATAATCGCGCTTCAGGATGACGTTGATGGTGCCGGCGATCGCGTCGGAGCCGTAGATCGGCGCGCCGCCGACGGCGATCGTCTCCACCCGGTCGACGAGCCGCGGGTTGATCTGGTTGAGGTCGACCTGGCCGCCGGCATTGGTGTTGCCGAAGATGGACGAGGTGTTCGAGCTGACGAAGCGGCGCCCGTTGACCAGGGTCAAGGTACGCTGGTCGCCGAGGCCGAGGAAGTTCACGAAGGACTGGCCCGAGCCGAACGTCCCCGCCTGCCCGCCGACCGGCGAGCTGCCTGGAATGCCGAAGGAAGGCAGCTCGTTCAGCGCCTGGCCGATCGTCTCGAAGCCGCGGTCCTCGAGCTGCTGCGAATCGAGGATGACCGCGGGTTCGACGGTGTCGTAATTCGGCCGCGCGATGCGCGAGCCGGTGACGACGATCGGCTCGTCCCCCTGGCTGGCATTCTGGTCCTGGGCGATGGCGGCGCCCGGCGCGAAGCCCGCGGCGAGAGCGAAGAATGAGATCGATGCCAATAGCCTGGCGCAAGTCTGCTGCACTTCCATTCCCCTTTCGATCGCGGCAGATTTGGTACTATACGTACTAATCGCAAGATCGATCAAGGGGTTGTGGCGGCGGCATGCGAATAGGACGTCGCGCGCCGCGGCGCGCCTCGTTCCCCAACAGCGAAAGGGGGCCGGCTTTTGGCCGACCCCCTCTGCTTCTAGAGCGGTTTGTGATCTGATTGCATCAGATCAACCGCTCTAAGTCTTTGTCTAGCCGCGATTTCCGAGTCGTCAGATGTGCCATCTGACTAGAAATCGCTCTAGTGTTGGAGCGCCGCTCCGATCAGAACCTGACCGTCGCCGAGACCCGGAAGGAACGCCCGAGCACGCCCGAGAAATAGGATTGCATGGCGTTGTAGCTGCCGGTGAACGGCGCCGGCGGATCCTTGTCGAAGATATTGTCGACGATCAGGCGCAGCCCGAGCTGGCGGTTGACGTCGTAGCCGATCGTGGCGTTCCACAGCCACCAGGCGCCGACGCCCTGGATGTTGCGCGCCGTATCCGGCTCGTCCACCTCGAACCGGGACTTGCCGAAATATTGCAGCTGCAACAGGCTGGTGAAGCCGCCATTCTGGTAGGTCAGGTTCGCAGTGGCCTGGTGGCGGGGATTGCCGATCTGGCCGACCAGGTGGTTGATGTCGCCCGTCCCCACTCTTGTCTCGAGCCGGCTCGTGTAGAGATAGTTGACGTTGAGCCCGATCGTCCCCGGATTGCCGCCGATGCCGAAGTCGCGAAGATCGCGGCGATAGGCGACCGTCGCGGTGAGGCCGTCGAAGCGGCGCGAGGCCGCGTTGAAATAGCCCTCGCGGATCATCGTGATCTGCCCGGCGCCATCGCGGTCCACCGCGCCGCAGAAGGCGTTCGGATAGTCCGCGCTGTCGTAGCAGGCGTTCAGGATGTCGTCGCCGCCGAGCGATTCGATCGCATCGCGCAGGCGGATGCTCACCCAGTCCACCGCCGCCGAGAAGCCGGGCAGGAAGCGTGGCTGCAGGATCGCACCGACCGTCCAGCTGTCGGCCTTCTCGCTGGTCAGGTTCCGGTTGCCCGAGACGGTGACCGGCACGGTGAAGTCCGAATAGTCCGACGTGAAGTTGGCGGTGTCGATCCCGGCCGCGGTGCAGTTCGCCTGCCGCACGGATGGGTTCGGCCCGTCATTGACATAGCGGGTGTCGCACGGATCCCGGCCGAAATCGAAGGCGCGGGAGGTCGGGTTGAACACCTCGGTGATCGCCGGATTGCGGATCGAGCGGGTGAAGTTGCCGCGGAAGGTGAGGTCGCGGAAGAAGGCCAGCCGGCCGCCCGCGGTCCAGGTCAGGTCGCCGCCGACGAGCGAGTTGTCGACGTAGCGCGCGGCGCCGTCCAGCTCGAGCGTCCGCAGCCAGGAAAGGCCCGTCTCCGCCGAGACGATCGGGACGGTCAGCTCGCCGAACACCTCGTTGGTATGGTAGCTGCCCGCGACCGGATCGATCGGGATGGAGCGGCCGAACTGGTTGCGGGTGCCGTCCGGCTGGGGATCGCCGTAATAATAGGCGCCCGGATCGAAGTCCGTGCTTTCGCGGCGATGCTCGACGCCGAACGAGACTTTGACGTCGCCGCCCGGCAGATGGAACAGGCTGCCCTGGACGTTGGCGTCGAACACCAGCTGGCTGTTGTTCGAGATCGGCTTGGCGATCGCGAAGATATAGTCGATCGCCGCCTGGCTCGCTTGGCCCCGGCCGAGGATGTTCAGCGGCGCGCAGGTGCTGCTGATCGTCGCGATATTGGCATTGGTGTAGCCCGGCCGGCAGATGATGTTGCCGTTCGCGTCGCGCACCGCATCGATCGCATTGGCGAAGTTCTGCTGGACGAGCTCGCGGACGTGGCCGCGGGTCTGGCTGTGGCCGTAATTGGCCGAGACCTCCCAGGTGAAATTGCGGCCGCCGAGATCGAAGTCGCCGCGCAGGCCCCCGACGAAGCGATAGGTCTCGACCGTCGCCTCCGAGCTGCCGGTGGTGAGATCGGCGAGCGCCCGGCCGACATAGAAGCGGTTCTGCCCGGCCGGCAGGTTGGCGGCGATCGTCGCCCGGTCCGCGGCCGAGAGGAACGGATTGTCGAGGCTGACGATGAGGTTGCCGTCGGCGGTGCCGGCCGCGTCGAACAGGGCCGTATTGTAGTTCGGCTGGTCGATCAGGTTGCGGCCGGTGCTGTGCACGTACCAGGCCTCGGCGAAGGCCGCGAGGTGCGGGCTGAACTCGAAGCTCGCCAGCGCGGTGCCGAGATAGCGCTCGGAGCTGGTCAGCAGATTGCTCTGGAGCGGCAGCGCGTAGCCGTTGCCGCCGCTCGAGATATAGCCCTGGCGAAGCACGGTGCCGAGGTCGAGCGGAACCAGGGTCCCGTTGATGCCGAACTGGAGCAGATTGCCGTTCGCGTCGCGGATCCCGGAGCGGCTCGCCAGGAAGTCGTCGCGCCGGAACGGCACGCCGCCGATCGTGAAGGCGGTGTAGCGCTGGTCCGGATAGAGCAGGCGCGAGAAGGTCGAGCCGGCAGAGGCTGGCGGCGTCCCGAAGAACAGGCCCTGGCGGGTGACGGCGCGGTCGGAGGCGACCAGGCCGTCGACCTGGTTCCACTCGCCGGAGAGGGTGATGTTGCCGCGGCCGCCGGCGAAATTGTGGCCGGCGAGGATGGAGACCCGGCGGTCGGCGCCGTCGCCCTGCTCGGAGATGCCGTACTGGCCCTCGAGCTGCAGGCCCTGGAAGTTGCGGCGCAGGATGATGTTGATCGTGCCGGCGATCGCATCGGAGCCGTAGATCGGGGCGCCGCCGACGGCGACGACCTCGACCCGGTCGACCAGGGTGGTCGGGATGTTGTTGAGGTCGACCTGGGTGCCGGAGGCGACCGGGCCGAAGATGCTCGCCGTGTTCGAGGAGACGAAGCGGCGGCCGTTGACCAGGGTCAGGGTGCGCTGCGTGCCGAGCGAGAAGAAGTCGACGAAGGTCTGCGCCGGGCCGAAGGAGGATTGGGCGCCGACGCCGCTATTGCCCGGCGGGCCGAAGGCGGGCAGCTCCTGCAGCGCCTGGCCGATATTGGTGTAGCCGCGGTCCTGGATCTGCTGGTTGCCGACGACCTGGGTAGGCTGGAGCGTGGTGAATTCGGGGCGCGCGATGCGCGAGCCGGTGACGACGATCGCCTCGCCTTCGTCGGCGGGCGCGGCGGCCTGCGCCGTGGCGTCGGCCGGCTGGGCGGCGTCGGCCGGCTGCGCGGCGGCATCGGCGGGCTGGGCGGCGGCGTCGGCCGCCGGCTGGGCGAAGGCCGGGCTGGCGAAGGCGGCGATGGCGAGGGTGAGAAGGGAAGCGGAGACGGGGAAGCGACGAACGGGGTGCAAGGAACGCATAACCTACTTTCTGCTTTTGCTTTTGCTCGCCCTCGGGGGCGAGAAAGATCGGTGATGAGCATCCCGACTCGAAGGGGTGAGCCGGAATGCGGGAGGGCTGCTAACGGGCCAGTCCCGAAAAGATCACCGTGGTTTCCGTAGCTTGAGGCGTAACGATCGGCGGCTGTGACAAAAATGCTACAGCCGCCGGCGCCTGGCGCCGACGGCTGCCGCCCGCTTTGCCGCGGGGGTGCAATGCCTGGCGGGCGGCCGGGCGCTGGCCCGGCCGGCCTGCCTTAGAGCGATTTCTAGTCAGATGGCAGCATCTGACGACTCGGAAATCGCGGCTAGACAAAGACTTAGAGCGGTTGATCTGATGCAATCAGATCACAAACCGCTCTAATAGCGGTAATGATCGGGCTTGAACGGCCCTTCGACCGGCACGCCGATATAGTCGGCCTGCTTCTGGCTGAGCTTCGAGAGCTTCACGCCGAGCTTGTCGAGATGGAGCGCCGCGACCTTCTCGTCGAGATGCTTGGGCAGGACGTAGACGTCGTTCTGGTACTGCTCCGACTTGGTCCAGAGCTCGATCTGCGCCAGCGTCTGGTTGGTGAAGCTTGAGCTCATCACGAAGCTCGGATGGCCGGTCGCGCAGCCGAGGTTCACCAGCCGGCCCTTGGCCAGCACGATGATCTTCTTGCCGTCCGGGAATTCGACCTCGTCGACCTGCGGCTTGATCTCGGTCCATTTGTAGTTCGAGAGCGCCGCGATCTGGATCTCGCTGTCGAAATGGCCGATGTTGCAGACGATCGCCATGTTCTTCATCGATTTCATATGGTCGGCGGTGATGACATCGGCGTTGCCGGTCGCGGTGACGAAGATGTCGCAGCGCTTGACCGCCTCTTCCATCGTCACGACCTCGTAGCCCTCCATCGCCGCCTGCAGCGCGCAGAT
>JAFAZM010000196.1 GCA_019239785.1 Sphingomonadaceae bacterium | reverse complement strand
ACGGCCCGGGCGTGATCCCCCCGGCGGCCAGTTCGCGCAGGATCTGCAGGCAATCGACCTCGGTTGCCTCGTCATAGGCGAGCCGGAACGGCGCGACGAGCGCGGTGTGCCGGCCCGGCCGGCCCGGCTCGGCGAGCGCGACCTTGTGAACGAAGGCGACGGCCTCGTTGCCCGGATTGTGGACGTTGATCGCGGTGAAATAGGCGCCGATCGCCGCCGCCGGGTCGAGCGGCCGGCCATTGTTGCCGCAGACGAACTTCACCGCATATTCGTTGCGCCCGCCCGACTGGGCCGCGGCCGGCGCCGATACGAGCAGCGAAAGCAAGGATGCGGCCGAGACGAAGGCCCGTAACGACGCTGTCGATGTCCTCATGATCCTCTCCCCTTCCGGCGCGCGAGCCGCAACGGACCAACCGTGATCTTGACGCGCCCGTCCCGTTCGACTCGTGCCGCCCGCAAAATATTATGCCTTTATTTGCCGGCCGGCAATTTGGCTGGCGCGATTTGCCGAGGGAGCCGCGGGGCGCTACCAATGTTGCGGCAGTGATCGAATCCATATTCGGAGTGTTGCGCAGAATGGAACGCTCTTCCCCCGACCTGCTCGACGTGCTCGCCTTCGTGCGGGTGGTCGAGACCGGCTCCTTCGCCCGGGCCGCCGAGCGGATGGGCCTGTCCAAGCCGGTCCTCTCCCGCCGGGTCGCCCGGCTCGAGGAGAAGCTCGGCGCGCGGTTGCTGACCCGGACCGCGCGCGGCGCCCAGCCGACCGGCGTCGGCCAGGCTTATTATGCCCGCGCCGCAGCGATCCTCGCCGACCTCGAGGCAGCGCAGGAGGTGGTGGCGGAAGCGGTGACCCAGGTCGCGGGGCCGATCCGGCTGTCGGCGCCGCTTTCCTTCGGCATCGCCTATCTCGCGCCGGCGCTCGCCGAGTTCGCGCAGGCGCATCCGGCAGTCGAGCTCGACATCGAGTTCGAGGACCGCAATGTCGATCTCGCGGGCGGCGGCTACGATCTCGCGGTGCGGATCGGCCGGCTCGCCGATTCCGCCCTGGTCGCGCGCCGGATCGCGCCGGTGCGCAAGCATGCGATCGCTTCGCCATCCTATCTCGAAGCGCACGGCACGCCGGAAAAGCCGGCCGACCTCGCCGGCCACCAGGCTCTGACGTACGGCAATGAGCAATGGCGCTTTCGCGTCGGCGAGCGCTGGGAGACGGCCCGGCCGGACGTGCGGCTGCGCTCCAACAATGGCGAGATGTTGCGCGCCGCCTGCCAGGCCGGGCTGGGCATCTGCCTGCTCCCCACCTTCATCGCCGCGCCCGCGATCGAGGACGGCAGCGTCGTGCCGATCCTGCTCGACTTCCCACTCGAGGAAGGTGCCCTGCACGCGGTGATGCCGCCCGGCCGCGCCGTCACCGCCCGCGTCCGCGCCTTGGTCGATTTCCTGGTTGCCCGCTTCGGCCCGGAGCCGAGCTGGGATCCGTGCTGGCTGGCGGCGGAGGACGCTGGACGAGGCGCGGCCAGGCGCTAAGAAGCGCCCATCCAACAGGAGGGCTGCCCCACGTGAACGCCAAGCTTCTGCTCGCCGCCCTGCTGGCCGCAACGGCCGGCGCCGCCATCGCCCAGCATGGCGCCTCGCACCGCGCGCCGGCGCCCGCCCGCGCCGCCGCGACGCCGGCGGCCGAGGATGCCAGGCTCAACGCCTTCCTCGACGAAGCCTTCAACGCGCGCGCCGCGCTGAGCCCGGAATATGAGACCCAGCTCGGCCGCAAAATCGGCTACGACCGGCTCGACAGCAACACCGAGGCGAGCGACCGGGCGGCGGTCGCCCTGGCCGACCGGCAGCTTGCGCAGATGCACGCCCGCTTCCGGCCGGCGCGGCTCAGCCCGCAGGGGCAGATCAGCTACCGCCTGTTCGAGACCGAGGTGCAACGGGCGCACGAGCGGCTGCGCTGGTTCTGGCACCGCTTCCCGGTCACCAACAACGGCAGCCCGTTCGGCCAGGTCCCGGTCTTCCTGATCAACCAGCACCGGGTCGACAATGTCGCCGACGCCGAAGCCTATGTCTCGCGGCTGCGCGACGTCGACCGGGCGATGGGCGAGATCGCCTTCAACATCCGCCACCAGGCGCAGCTCGGCATCGTGCCGCCGGCCTTCAACTTCGAACCGGTGCGGGCGGATGCCCGCCGCGTGCTGACCGGCGCGCCGTTCACGGACGGCCCGCCGACCGCGATCTTCGCCGACTTCCAGGCCAAGGTGAACCATCTCCAGATTCCGGACGCGGAGAAGCAAAGGCTGATCGGCGAAGCGCGCGCGGCGCTGACCGGACCGTTCCGCCACGGCTATGACACCTTGCTCGCCGCCTGGAGCGCGATCGAGCCGCGCGCGACCGGCAACCAGGGCGCCTGGAGCCTCCCGCAGGGTGCGGCCTATTACAATGCGCAGCTCCGCCAGCGCACCACCACCAACCTGACCGCGCAGCAGATCCACCAGATCGGCCTCGACCAGCTCACCCGCATCCATCGGGAGATGCAGGCGATCATGGACCAGGTCGGCTTCCACGGCACCTTGCAGGACTTCTTCCACCACATCACCACCGACCCCGAATTCCGCTACCCCGACACCGAGGCCGGGCGGCAGCAATTCCTCTCCGACGCGCGAGCGGCGATCGCGCGGGTGATGGCGGCGGCGCCCCGCTACTTCCGCCGGCTGCCGCGGGCGCCGCTGGAGGTGCGGCCGGTCGAATCCTTCCGCACGGCCACGGCACCGGTCGCCTTCTACAATCCGGGCACGGCGGACGGTTCGCGGCCCGGCATCATGTATGTGAACATGGGCAATATGGCCGACGTGCTGAAGCCGGGCGTCGAGGACGTCTCCTTCCACGAAGGCGCGCCGGGCCATCATTTCCAGATCAGCCTCGCGCAGGAGATGGAAGGCCTGCCGCTGTTTCGCCAGCATGCCTTCTACGGCGCCTATCTGGAAGGCTGGGGCCTCTATGCCGAGCGGCTCGCCCACGACATGGGCCTCTACACCTCGCCCTATCAGGAATTCGGCCGGCTCGCCGGCGAGGCCTGGCGGGCGACGCGCCTCGTCACCGACACCGGCATCCATGCGATGCACTGGACGCGCGAGCAGGCGATGGACTTCTTCCGGCAGAACACCCTGCTTTCGGAAGGCAATATCCGCCGCGAGGTCGAGCGCTATTTCGACGATCCCGGCCAGGCGACCTCCTATATGATCGGCCAGCTGCGCATCCTCGAATTGCGCGAGCGCGCGCGCCAGGCGCTGGGGAACCGTTTCGACATCCGCGACTTCCACGGCGTGGTGATCGAGAATGGCGCCCTCCCGCTCGACGTGCTCGGCGAGCTGGTCGACCGCTACATTGCCGAACATCGGAGCTGAACCATGGCCGACGACAATAGCCCTCCCGACCGCCTTTCCAACAATCCGCGCAGCCCGCATTTCGACATGGGGGCGCTGCAGCGCGGCGTCGGCATCCGCTTCAAGGGCCGCGAGCGCGACGACGTCGAGGAATATTGCGCCTCCGAAGGCTGGATCCGCGTCGCCGCCGGTCGCGCCGTCGACCGGCATGGCGTGCCGGTCACGGTAAAGCTCAGCGGCGAGGTCGAGACCTGGTGGCGCGATGCGGGCGAGGGTGGCGAGGAGGCCGCGGAGGAAGGTGAAGCCGGCGAGGCGGGCCAGGACGCTTAGCTCCTCCCCTGCTTGTGCAGGGGATGGCGCAGCGCGACGAAGCCATATTCCGTCATTCCCGCCAAGCGGGAACCCCGCTTCTATCTTCCTTCGCGTTCTTCCCGGCTTCGCGTGAGCCAACCTTCTTTTCTTGACACGCGAAGGCGCGAAGGACGCGAAGAAGGACAACAACAAGCCGGATTGACCTGCGGTCGTCCTCGGCTCCCGCTTTCGCGGGAATGACGGAAGAAATTAGAGCGCGAAGGGCGGCGTGCCTTCGACCACCTGCTGCACCATCCGCGGCGGCTCGCCCGCGCGCCAGAGCGGGACGGTGTGGCGGACGCGATAGACGAGCGGGCCGCCGTCCGGCGACTCGTTCCGCTCCAACGGGCGCGGGATGCAGACGAACTCGGTCATCAGCTCGGTGGGACTCACCCGCACCGTCGCATAGCCATGGCCGCCC
>JAFAZM010000238.1 GCA_019239785.1 Sphingomonadaceae bacterium | reverse complement strand
TCGCAGCCGTAGAGATTGACGTTCATGCCGATCTCGCCCGAGCCGCCGAGCGCGAGGAAGAGGAGTTCTTTGCCGGGTTTCATGCGTTCTCGTCACCCCGGCGAAGGCCGGGGTCTCCTGGTAAGTAGCCGCGACTGCTCGAGCCTGGATCCCGGCTTTCGCCGGGATGACGATCAAGCAGCATTTTGGCTCCGCGCGTACAGCATCGCCAGCCCGCGAATCGTGAGGTCGCCCTCGATCGCGTCGAAGACCTCGGTATGCTCCGCGAACAAGTTGGCAAGCCCGCCCGTGGCGACCACCTTCACCGGGCGGCCGATCTCGGCCTTCAGCCGCGCGACCAGCCCCT
Organism: Sphingomonadaceae bacterium; assembly: GCA_019239785.1. Classification (GTDB taxonomy): domain Bacteria; phylum Pseudomonadota; class Alphaproteobacteria; order Sphingomonadales; family Sphingomonadaceae; genus Allosphingosinicella. Next base: position 2,118 of record JAFAZM010000238.1, on the reverse strand, counting down.
CGATCATCGCGACATAGCCCCAATAGATGCCGATATGCATCTGCTCCTCGGTGGTGCGACCGATCACGCTCTTGCCGTCAGGCGCCTCGATCGCGATGCGCGGCAGCTTGGCGGCGGCGTTCACGAGTGCGTCGAGCGAGAGGTTGATGCCGGGCGCGATGATCCCGCCTTTATAGGCGCCGGTGAAATCCACCACGTCGAACGTCGCCGCGGTGCCGAAATCGACGACGATCAGATCGCCCTCATAGAGCGCGTGGGCGGCGATCGCGTTCAGCACCCGGTCCGCGCCCACGGACTTGGGCTCGGCGACGTCCAGCGCTATCCCCCATTCCACCGGCGGCGCCCCGGCCACGAGCGGCTCCACGCCGAAATATTTGGAGGCGAGCACTTCCAGATTGTGCAGCGCGCGCGGCACCACCGTGCCGATGATCACCGCGCCGACGTCCGCTCTGGTATAGCCTTCGAGCGCGAGCAATTGGTGCAGCCAGACCGCATATTGGTCCGCGGTGCGCCGCGCATCGGTCGCGATCCGCCAGCGCGCGCGAATCGCGCCGGCCTGCCCCGGACTGGATCCGAGGTCCTCGACCAGGGCGAAGACGAGGTTGGTGTTGCCGGCGTCGATGGCGAGCAGCATGGGGGCTTCCTAGCCTTCGCCCGGAGGAATGGCGAGCATTGCTTCGTCAACTACGTCCCTCTCCCGTTTCGGGGAGAGGGACAGCTGCGCAGCAGCAGGGTGAGGGTCAGACGTGGGTGCAATCCTCCCACCTCGCCCCCTCACCCTCCCAAAGCTGACGCTTTGGGCCCCTCCCTCTCCCCGAAACGGGAGAGGGGCGAAGACAGGATCACCGTCCGCCGGGATGATACGTCCGCTCCACATGCCCGACGAGGTCCGCGTCGTAGAAATAGACCGGCCGCAAATTGCCGCTGGCATAGCGCTGCGCCTGGTCGTTGAAATGTCGGTCGCCCGGATGGCCGCTCTCGCCGCCGGCGGTGACCGCCCAGGCGCGGATGCGGGGGCCGAACTCGACCACGGCGACGAAGCTATTGCCGCTGGTGCCGTACCAGCGGCGCGTGCCGGGGTAAGCGCGGGCGGCGAAGGAGGCGAGCGAGCCCCAGCGGGCATAGCCGAAGGGGATTGGGATGCTCGGTCCGTCGTCGTGGAAGCTCTGGTTCGCGATCGCGTCGTCGAGCCGCTGGAAGCGGTTGACCTCGCCCCAGGGCACGCGCCAGCCGCCCCAATCATGCTCGAGCTTGCCGACGGCCCGATTGAGCGCGGCCAGCTTCTCCGGGCCGCTCAGCGCCGCCATCGCCTCCCACAGATTGCCGTGGGGCGGCGCTTGTCGCTGAGCCGCGGCCCAGAGCTCGTTCGCCCAGAAGCTGGCCAGGGTCGTCGCCTCGGAGGTGACGGACGCGCGGGCATCCCAGCCACGCAGCAGGGCGACCGGGCCTTCGAGCCGGGCGCGCAGCGGATCGCTTCGCGGCAGCGCCGCCCAAGCCTCGGCGAGGGCCGGCACGACATGCGGGAAGAGTGGCATCCAGGGATCGTAGGCGATCCGCCTGAGGCCCTCGGGCGTCAGGTCGCGGGCGGCGGCGAGCGCCGTGGTCGCATGCTCGGTGCGCGCGCTGAACCCGGCCAGATCCATGTAGCGCGGGAAATCCGCGGCGCGCGGACTGTCGGCGCCGGCCGCGCGCCAGGGCGCGTCGTTGCTGTTGTAGAGCCAATGGGCGCGCGGGTCGCGGACCGTCGGCAAAGCGGAGAGCGGGGTCAGGCCATGCCAGTCGGTCGCGGGGTCGCTGCCGTCGACCGGGTCGCGATAGTCGAAACGGTCATCGCGCACCGGCACGAATTGCGGGTGCAGATAGGCGATATGGCCGTCGGCATCGGCATAGATGGTGTCGTTCGACGAATTGGCCTGCAGTGCCGCGGCCCGCATATATTCGCCGAAATTGCGCGCCTTGGTCCGCAGCCAGCTCTGCTCGAGCGCGGGGATCGGCCGGTTCATCAGGGCGAGCGCGATCCAGCGCTGGCCTTCGGCGCGGACGATCGGGCCGTGATGGGTGGCATAAGTGGTGAAGGTCCGCCGCAGCAGGCGGCCGTCCGGCTGGCGGATGGCGAGG
>JAFAZM010000225.1 GCA_019239785.1 Sphingomonadaceae bacterium | reverse complement strand
GACCGGGTCGAGCAGGGCCGTCGAGGCGCGCCCGGTACGCAGGCCCCCGAGATCGTGCTTCAGCGCTTCGACCGCGCCGTGCATCCGGCGCTGAATGTCCGCCTTGTCATAGGCCGGCATCTCATCCTCCCTCGTTCTCGACGATCGTCGCAATGCCTTCGCCGCCGAGCACGCGGGCGAGATTGCCCTGCTGGCGGATGTTGAAGACGACGATCGGGATATTGTTGTCGCGGCAGAGCGCCACCGCGGTCGCATCCATGACCTTCAGATTGTCCGAAAGGACCTTGTCGAAAGTCACTGTTTCATAACGCTTCGCGCCGCTCACCTTCTTCGGATCGGCATCGTAGACGCCGTCGACGCTGGTGCCCTTGAACAAGGCGTCGCAGCCCATCTCGGCGGCGCGCAGGGCGGCGGCGGTGTCGGTGGTGAAGAACGGATTGCCGGTGCCGGCGGCGAAGATCACCACCCTGCCCTTCTCCATGTGCCGCACCGCGCGGCGGCGGATATAGGGCTCGGAGACGGTCGCCATCGGAATCGCCGACTGGACGCGGGTGTCGACGCCGATCCGCTCCAGCGCGTTCTGCACCGCAAGGGCGTTCATGACGGTCGCGAGCATGCCGATATAATCGGCGGTCGAGCGGTCGAACCCCTTCGCCGCGCCGGCGATGCCGCGGAAGATGTTGCCGCCACCGACCACCAGGCACAAAGCCTGGCCGTCTGCCACCGCCGACTTGATCTCTTCGGCCAGGCGGGAAACCGCGTCCGGATCGATCCCGAACTGTCCCTCCCCCATCAGGGCCTCGCCCGACAGTTTCAACAAGATGCGGTGAAAGCGCGGGCGCGGCATATGGCTCCCTAAAAGGTTCGGCCAGGACAAGAAAGCAGGCGGCGCGCACCTTAATCGGCGCGCGTCACCCTGCCAAGCGGCTCAGGAGACCGGTTCGGCCTTCTGGGTGCCGGCCGCGGCCGCCACTTCAGCGGCGAAGTCGCTTTCCTTCTTCTCGATGCCTTCGCCGAGCTGGAAGCGGACATAGGCCTTGAGCGCGATGGGCGCGCCGGCTTCCTTGCCGGCGGCGGCGACGACGTCCTCGACCTTGGTCTTGTTGTCCATCACGAAGAGCTGCGAGAGCAGGGCATTCTCCTTGCGGAACTTGCCCATCGCGCCCTCGACCATCTTCTCGACGATCTCGGCCGGCTTGCCGCTCTCGGCCGCCTTCTCGCGGGCGATCGCGCGCTCGCGCTCGACCAGGGCCGGATCCAGCTCCTCGCCGCGCAGCGCCAGCGGGTTGGCCGCGGCGATGTGCATGGCGAGCTGCTTGCCGAGCTGGTCGAGCCGGTCGCGCGGAGCGCCGCTCTCCAGCGCGACCAGCACGCCGATCTTGCCGAGGCCGGGCGCCACCGCATTGTGGACGTAGGACGTGATCACGCCCTCCTCCACTTCGAGCGAGGCGGCGCGGCGGATCGCCTGGTTCTCGCCGATCGTGGCGATGTTGCTGGTCAGTTTCTCCTCGACGGTGCCGCCGCCGGGCCAGCAGGCCTCTTTCAGCGCCTCGATGTCGCTGCCCGAGCCGAGCGTGATCGCGGTGACGGTGCGCACGAACTCTTGGAACTGCTCGTTCTTGGCGACGAAGTCGGTCTCGCTGTTGACCTCGACGATCGCGCCCTTGTTGCCGTCGACGGTGACTCCGACCAGGCCCTCGGCGGCGGTGCGCCCGGCCTTCTTCGCAGCGGCGGCGAGGCCCTTGGTGCGCAGCCAGTCGATCGCGGCCTCCATGTCGCCGCCGGTCTCGCCGAGCGCCTTCTTGCAATCCATCATGCCGGCGCCGGTGCGCTCGCGCAATTCCTTCACAGTCGCGGCCGTGATCTCAGCCATGTCTCATATCCTCTTGAATTTTCGATCGAACCACCGTTCGCACTGAGCCTGTCGAAGGCCTTCCTTCTTTGCGGAAGAAGAGAAGGAATGGGTTTCGACGAGCTCAGCCCGAACGGGCATTGGGGTCCTGGGGCCAATATAGGGGCGCTGGACCCCGATTGTTACGCCTCGGCGAGCGCGGCCTCGGCCGGCGGCTCGTCCTGCGCGCCGAGATCCTCGCCGCGGGCGGCGGCGCCGCCCTGCTTGCCGCGGAGCACCGCGTCGGCGACCGCGTCGCAATAGAGGCGGATCGCGCGGCTGGCATCGTCATTGCCGGGGACCGGGAAGGCGATGCCCTGCGGGCTGACGTTGGAATCGAGGATTGCGACGACCGGGATGCCGAGCACGTTCGCTTCCTTGATCGCAAGCTCTTCTTTGTTCGCGTCGATCACGAACATCACGTCGGGGATGCCGCCCATGTCGCGGATGCCGCCGAGGCTGAGCTCGAGCTTGTCGCGCTCGCGGGTGAGCTGGAGCACCTCCTTCTTGGTGAGGCCGGCGGTGTCGCCCGCAAGCTGCTCCTCGAGGCTCTTGAAGCGCTTGATCGAGTTGGAGATCGTCTTCCAGTTGGTCAGCATGCCGCCGAGCCAGCGATGATTGACGAAATGCTGGTTGGCGCGCCGCGCCGCCTCGGCGATCGGGTCCTGCGCCTGGCGCTTGGTGCCGACGAAGAGCACCTTGCCGCCGGCGGCGACGGTCTGCCGGATGAAATCGAGCGCGCGCGCGAACAAAGGCACGGTCTGCGACAGGTCGATGATGTGGACGCCGTTCCGCTCGCCGAAGATGTACGGCTTCATCTTGGGGTTCCAGCGGTGGGTCTGGTGGCCGAAATGCGCTCCGGCCTCGAGCAATTGCTGCATGGTGACGTCGTTGGACGCCATGGTCTTTCTCCTTCCGGTTACACCTCTGCGGGGCCGAGAAGCCGGAGCCGGATCAGGTCCGGCCCAGCCACCGGTATGATGGCCCTGCATGTGGAATGGGCGCGCAGGTAGCGGGGGCGCGGGTGAAAATCAAGCTCGCGGAAAAGCACGGCCGGCGGGAGCGGGACGGAATGGCCTCCCCGCGCCGGAAAGGCCCACGACCGGCGACGCCGGGATGAGCTCGCCGGAACCCAAATGCGGGTCCAAAAAATTTCCCTTGGATTACTTTGGGTTAGCTCAGGCGACGTGGAGTTGCTCGGATGGACCCGCCTTCTGCACGTTTCGGCGCTTGACTTCAGAACAAAACAAGAACATCAAGACGGTCCAGGGAGCCAAAGCCGGTCCTTGGGCATTCCTGTGGATAAATAAGGGGAAAAGCTGTGGCTCAAACGGCATCGATCGCCTTCTTCCTGATCCTCCTCGCCGCCCTCGGCGTGATCCTGGAGCTTACAATAAGGTCTCACTGGGCGGCGATCCTCGCCGCCTTGAAGGGCGAATATCCGGGGCCGGCGCGGCCGGCGGCCCTGGCTCCGGCAGCGGCGCTTCTGCCTGGGGCGGCTCGGGCTCCGGCAGCGGGCCGGCCGGCAATGACGACGCGGCCGCGCGCTGCCGCCTGATCCGCGCATAGCGGGCCATGCTGAGCGGAATGGTCAGCAGATAGACGATCACGATCAGGCTCAACGTCTCCCAGGGCACGGTGACGAGCGCCGCCCCCAGGATCGCGATCAGCACCAAAGCTTCCAGTCGC
>JAFAZM010000187.1 GCA_019239785.1 Sphingomonadaceae bacterium | reverse complement strand
CGAAATAGACGTAATCTCCGGTGCGGAGGCCGCTGCTCTGATCGCTCACCTCGAGCCGGCTCCAGCCCATATGGGGCACGGTGAGGCCCGGGCCGGGCTCCAGCCGCCGCACCTTGCCGGAGATCAGCCCGAGGCAGGCCGTATTCTCCTCCTCACTCGCTTCGAACAGCAATTGCATGCCGAGGCAGATGCCGAGCAGTGGCCGGGTGAGCCCCGTCAGCGTCTCGCGCAGGCCGAGCGCTTCGATCCGCTCCATCGCATAGCCGGCCGCGCCGACCCCCGGCAGCGCGACCCGTTCCGCCGCGCCGAGCGCCGCCGGATCGGCGGTGACCGTCACCTCCGCGCCGAGCCGCTCGAAGGCGACCGCGATCGAGCCGATATTGCCGTAGCCGAGATCGACGATGGCGACGCTCACAGCACGCCTTTCGTGCTTGGGACCGCCTCCCGATCGCCTTCCCGCGCGACCGCCTGGCGGAGCGCGCGGCCGAAGGCCTTGAAGCAGGCCTCGGTCTTGTGATGGTCGTTCTCGCCGGTGACGCGGACGTGGATCGCCGCGCCCAGCGTGTCGGCGAAGGAGCGAAAGATGTGCGGCGTCATCTCGGTCGGGTAGGCGCCGATATGGCTCGCGGTGAAATCGCCCTCGAACTGGGCATAGGGCCGGCCACTGAGATCGATCAGCACCTGCGCTTCGGCCTCGTCCATCGGCAGCGCGAAGCCGAAGCGGCCGATCCCGCGCCGCTCCGCCAGCGCCTTGGACAAAGCCTGGCCGAAGGCGATCGCGCAATCCTCCAGGCTGTGGTGCGCATCGATCTCGAGGTCGCCCTTGCAGTTCAGCAGCAGCGAGAAATTGCCGTGGGCGGCGACCTGGTCGAGCATATGGTCGAAGAAAGGCACGCCGGTATCGACCCGGCGCGGCGCGGCGGCGTCGAGATCGACGGCGACCGCGATCGAGGTTTCCTTGGTCTCGCGGACCAGTTCGGCGCGACGCCGGTCCGGCGCCTTCGATGAAATCCCGAGTGCGGCCAGCAGGGCGTCATTTTCCGCGTCGGTGCCGATGCTGACCCGGACGCCGCCCGGCGCGGCATTGGGCCGGAAGCGGACGCGGACGCCGGCGCTGCGCAGCCGGTCGGCAAGCCCCGCCGGATCGGCGACTTCGAGGAACAGGAAATTGGCGCCGCCGCTGCGGACCTTCTCGACGTCCGGCGCCGCGGCGAGCAATGGCGCGAGCCGTTCGCGGTCGGCCTTGATCCGAGCGATCCGCTCGGCGTGGAGCGGGCGGCGCGCCGGCGACAGAGCGGCGGAGGCCGCAGCGATGGATAGGCTCGGCAGCGGATATGGAGCCATCGCCCGCGCGGCCAAAGCGATCAGCTCCCGATTGCCGATCAGCGCGCCGACCCGCGCGCCGGCGAGGCCGAACGCCTTGGAGAGGGTGCGCAGCACGACCAGGTTCGGCCGCCGCACCGCTTCCGCGGCAAGGCTCTCGACGTCGGCGAATTCCACATAGGCCTCGTCGAGGACGAGGATCGTCTCCGGGAGCGCGTCGGCGATCCGCAAGATGTCGGCGCGCGGGATGACGTTTCCGGTCGGGTTGTTGGGCGAGCAGAGAAAGGCGAGCTTCAGCGAGCTCTCTTCGCTCAGCTTGGCGAGCAGGGCGTCCAGATCGAGCTCGAACCCCTCGCTGAGCGGCGCTTCGATCACGCGCGCGCCCTGCAGCAGGGCGAAATGGGCATAAGCCGCGAAGGTCGGCGGGCAGATCGAGACCGCGTCGATCGCCGGCTGGCAGAAGGTGCGCACCAGCACATCGATCGCATCGTCGGCGCCGCGGGTGACCAGCAGCTCTTCGGTGCCGACCCCGTAGAGCGCCGCCATCGCGCGCACCAGATGGCCGGGCTGCGGTTCGGGATAGCGGTTCACGTTCGCCGAAAGCGCGTCGGCGCCGAGCGGCGGATACGGATTTTCGTTGGCGTCGAGCCGCACCGCGTCGCGCGCGAACAGAGCATTCGCGTTCGCGGACAGGTCGAACGGCGGCAAGGCCAGGATTTCGGGGCGCGCCAGACGCTCGGCGAGGCTCATAAGCCCCTCCCCTTCAGGGGAGGGGGTGGGGTGGGGGCTGTCGCTTCAACCTGCTCCATCGCCTGATAATTTCGATCCACATCCCCCACCCCTCGATCCCCTCCCCT
>JAFAZM010000015.1 GCA_019239785.1 Sphingomonadaceae bacterium | reverse complement strand
CTCAACTATTTCCGCTACGATTATCCGCGGCCTTCCGACCGCTCGCGTCCGTTCAGCGTCAGCACCGACATGACGACCACGCCCTGGAATCCGGAGACGCGGCTGCTCCGCGTGGGCCTGCGCGGCTACGACCTGCCGCGCAGCCAGCGGCCGGCGGCGAACCTCGTCTTCCTGGTCGACGTCTCCGGCTCGATGTCCAGCATGGACAAATTGCCTTTGGTGCAATGCTCGCTGGCTTTGCTCGCCGACCGGCTCAGCCCACGCGACCATGTCGCGATCGTCGTCTATGCCGGCGCTGCCGGGATCGTGCTCGAGCCGACTTCGAGCAGCGACGCGGTGGTCGAAGCGCTGAAGAATCTCCATGCCGGCGGCTCGACCGCGGGCGCGCAGGGCATCCGGCTCGCTTATGATGTCGCGCGGCGCAATTTCAGCGACAATGGGATCAACCGCGTGATCCTCGCCACCGACGGCGACTTCAACGTCGGCCTCACCGACAACCAGGCCCTGATCAACCTGGTCGAGCGCGAGCGCGACAGCGGCATCACCCTCACCACGCTCGGGTTCGGCACCGGCAATTACAACGAGGCGATGATGGAGCAGATCGCCGACCACGGGAACGGCAATTATGCCTACATCGATTCGCCGCGCGAGGCGCAGAAGGTGCTCGACGACGAGCTCGCCTCGACCCTCTTCACCATCGCCCACGACGTGAAGATCCAGGTCGAGTTCAACCCGGCCTATGTGAGCGAATACCGGCTGATCGGCTATGAGAACAGGGCGCTGCGCGAGGAGGATTTCGACAATGACGCGGTCGATGCCGGCGAGATCGGCGCCGGCCACCAGGTCACCGCGCTCTACGAGATCGTGCCCGCGGGCAATCGCGGCTGGCTGCCCGGCCGCCGCTATGCCGGCAACCAGCGCCCCGAGGGCGGCGGCGCCGACAATGGGGAGCTCGCCTTCCTGCGGCTGCGCTACAAATTGCCCGGCGAGCAGGAATCGCGGCTGATCGAGCAGCCGGTAAATGCCGGCCTGGTCGCGGCGGCGCGGCCGCCCCAGGGCGACAGCGCCTTCGCCGCCGCGGTCGCCGGCTACGGCCAGCTGCTGCGCGGCGACGCCAATCTCGGCAGCTTCAGCTTCGCCGACGCCCGCCGCCTCGCCGAGCCCAATGCCGGCCAGGATTATTGGCGCCGCGAGTTCGTCCAGCTCACCCGCCTCGCCGAGCGCCGGCGCTTCGCCGACGGCGGAAAGGAGTGAGCTTCAAATCCTCCCTTCGAAATCGAGGGGAGGATTTGTAACCGCTACGTCAGCAGCTTCACCGTCACGATCAGCAGCACGATCGACAGGACGATACGGATGACGCGGTCGTTGGTGCGGGCGAGGACGAGGCTGCCCAAGATCACGCCCGGAATCGAGCCGAGCAGCAGCAGGCCGAGCAGGCCGAGATCGACGCTGCCGAGCAAAAGGTGGCCGAGGCCGGAGATCAGGGTCAAGGGCACGGCATGGGCGATGTCGGTGCCGACGATCCGGCTGGTCGGAATTTCGGGATAGAGGATCACCAAAGCGGTGACGCCGATCGCGCCGGCGCCGACCGAGGAGAAGGTCACCGCGGCGCCGAGGACGAGGCCGAGCGCCACCGTTGCCGCCGCCGTCCGGCCGGGGCTCAGCTTGCGGCCGCGCCGGTGCGCCCAATCGGCGATGCTGGTGCGGAACAGCACCGCCACCGCGGTCAGCAGCAGGGCGATGCCCAGCACGCTGGTGATGATCCGCGAGATTTCGTGCGACGGCGTGCCGATCCGCCACAGGACAAGCAGGGCGGCGAGCGCCGCCGGCAGGCTGCCGCTCGCCAGCAGCCGAACGATCCGCCAGTCGATCGTGCCCTTGGCGCGCTGGACGCTGGTGCCGACGCTCTTGGTGACGGTGGCGAAGAGCAGGTCGGTGCCGACCGCAGTGGTCGGATAGAAGCCGAACAGCAGGATCAGCACCGGCGTCATCAGCGAGCCGCCGCCGACGCCGGTCATCCCGACCAATGCGCCGACCACGAAGCCGCTCAAGCTGTACAGGGCCCAACCAGCGTCTGCGAACATGATCAGGCCTCCCGGCGAAACCGATAGCGCGGCGCGCGGGCCCAACGCAACGATGCGGCAAATGGAAGCACGATCCGGCTCGATCGGCCGGAGCCGGCGCCGAATCCTCTCCCTTGCCCGCCTCGGCTGAGCGAAAATACCCTCTAGCGCGCCGCCGGCTTGCGGAAGCGCATCACGAACTGGTCGGTATGGCCGCGGATCGCGGGGTCGAAGACGGTGCGCTGATGATCGTCCTCCGGATTGGCGAGGATCCGGCTCTCGCCGACATATTCGAAGCCCGCCGCCTCGACCTGGCGGCGCACCTCGGCCGGATCGATTCGGTGCAGCCGCTCGGTGTCGCGCATGCCGGCGCCGGGCGCCGCCCGGTGATCGACGATGAACCAGGTGCCGCCGGGCTTCAGCATCGCGAACACCGCCCGGTTGAGCATGTCGGGGCCGACATGGTCCATGAAGGCGTCCGCATAATCGTGATAATTCTGGCTGGTCCAGACGAGATCGAGCGGCTCCGGGGCGGTGAGGGCCCCGGTCGGCTGTACGGCGACCCGGACATTGGCATAATGGGGCGTCGCGGAGAGCGCCTGCAGCGTGCGGACATTGCCCTGTGCCACGTTCGCATAGGCCTGCGGCCAGACCGCATAGACGCGGCCCTCCGGCCCGACGATCCGGCTGAAGATCCGGGTCCAATAGCCGTCGCCCGGAATCAGGTCGAGCACGTGGTCCCCCGCCTTCACGCCGGCGAAGGCGATCAGTTCGGCCGGGTGGCGGCGGGCGTCGGTCGACTGGTGCATCGCGCGCGCGGGGTCGGCGAGCGCGTCGCGGACATAGGCCGGCACCGCGACCGGGTCGGCGATATGCGCCGCCTCGATCTCATTGCTGCTGCCGTTGTGGGCGCCACAGGCCGCGAGCGAAGCGAACAGGGCGAGCGCGATCCAGTGGTTCCGGGCCATGACGATCCTCCCGCGGCGAGGGTCGCATGCTTCGGGCGCGGGGCCAGACCGCTTCGACGAAGCGGGGTGCGCTTTCGACGGTCTCAGCCGTCCTGCACTTCGGCCGGCGTCCAGCGCTCCCGCCGCCGTTCGATCCGCGCCTCCCGCGCCTCGCCCTCATAGGAGACCGGAATCGCCTCCA
>JAFAZM010000221.1 GCA_019239785.1 Sphingomonadaceae bacterium | reverse complement strand
CGATCTCGGGGGCGAGCGCGGTGACCAGCATCAGCGACTTGTTCATCAGCTCGGCGATGCGGCGCTCGTCCGGCTCCATCTCGTCGAGGCAGCGCTCGGTGAAGCTCTCCATCCCGTCCGCGAGCAGGTTGATCGAGCGGATCACGTTCGCCCCGATCATCGGCTTGAACACGTTCAATTCCATATGACCCTGGAGCCCGCCGATCGTCACCGCGACATGATTGCCCATCACCTGGGCGGCGACCATGGTCAGGCTCTCGCACTGGGTCGGGTTGACCTTGCCGGGCATGATCGAGCTGCCCGGCTCGTTCTCCGGCAGCTTCAGCTCGCCGAGTCCGCAACGCGGGCCGGAGCCGAGCAGGCGGATGTCGTTGGCGATCTTGGAGAGCGAGACAGCGAGCACGTTCAGCGCCCCCGAAAGCTCGACCATCGTATCGTGGGTGGCGAGCGCCTCGAACTTGTTGGGCGCGGTCTCGAACGGCAGCCTGGTGAGCTGCGCGATCTCGCCGGCGAAGGCTTCGGCGAAGCCCTTGGGCGCGTTGAGCCCGGTGCCGACCGCGGTTCCCCCTTGCGCGAGCTGGTGCAGCCGCGGCAGCACCGCCTCCACGCGGGCGATGCCGGCCGCGATCTGGGCGGCATAGCCGGAGAATTCCTGGCCCAGGGTCAGCGGCGTCGCATCCTGGAGGTGGGTGCGGCCGATCTTGACGATCCGGTCCCAGGCCTCCGCCTGCGCGCTGAGGCGGCGGTGGATGTTGTGCAGCGCCGGCAGCAGCCGCGCATGGACCGCGCGGGCCGCGGCGACGTGCATCGCGGTCGGGAAGCTGTCGTTCGACGACTGGCCCTTGTTGACATGGTCGTTGGGGTGGACCGGCGACTTGCCGCCGCGGGTGCCCGCGAGGATCTCGTTGGCGCGGCCGGCGACCACCTCGTTCGCATTCATGTTGGACTGGGTGCCGGAGCCGGTCTGCCAGATGACGAGCGGGAATTGATCGTCGTGCATGCCGGTGGCGACCTCGCCCGCCGCCTGCTGGATCGCCTCGGCGAGCCCGGCGTCGAGCCCGCCGATCCGCGCGTTGACCCGGGCCGCGGCCTGCTTGACGAAGCCGAGCGCGTGGACGATCTCGACCGGCATCTGCTCGCGCGGACCGAACGGGAAATTCTCGATAGAGCGCTGCGTCTGCGCCCCCCAATAAGCGTCGGCGGGGACCTCGATCGGCCCGAAGCTGTCGCTTTCCGTGCGCGTGCTGTCGCTCATCCTGGTCCCCGTGCTGATTGACGAGGACCCTTTATGACGATCCCGCCTGCGGGTGAAGCGCGATCAGCGGCCTGCGAGCGTCGCCGCGATCCAGTCGGCATAGGCCGAGACGCGGGTGTAGATCGTGACCGGCCGCGCCGCGGCGCAGCCCGAGCCGTCGCTGACGATGCCGGCGATGCGGTCGGTGCGGTCGGCGCCTTCGACGACGAGCGGTCCGCCGGAATCGCCGACGCAATCCGTCTCCGGGCCGGCCCCGGCGCAGATCTGGGAGGCGGCCGCGGCGCAGCTGGCGGGGTCGACGAGACGGACGACCGCCTGGCGCAGCCGGTCCGAGAGCTGCGCGGCCGGTGCGCCGGTCCGCGACAGCGCATTCGCCGCCAGCCGGCCTTCGTAGAAGCTGCCGAAGCCGAGCACCGTCGCTTCCGCCGGATCCGCGGCCGGCCGCGCCGGCGCGACCGCGGCGACCAGAGGGCCGGCTTCCTCCTCGAGCTCGACCAGGGCGATGTCGTTCGCCTGGCTGTCCGGCCGATAATCGGGATGGACGACGATCCGCGCCGCCGCGACCTGGGCCTGGCGGGGCACGTCCCGCAGCAGGCTCGCGCCGACCTCGACGGCGATCCCCTCGCGGCCGATGCGACTGCCGCCGGGGCTGTGGAAGCAATGCGCGGCGGTGAGGATCCAGCGCGGCGCGATCAGGGCGCCTGCGCAGAAATAGACGCGCTCGCCGTCGCTGCTGCGCGAAAGCGCGGCGACATAGGGATAGCGCACGGTGTCGGCCGGGCCGGCCTGCGCCGCGGCGGACCCGGGCAGGAGCAGGGCCGCCAGCGCGGCGGCCGCGCGTCCGGCTCTATTTCTTGCGGCTGAAGTCGACGGAAACGACATTGGATCCGTCCTCGATCGGCTCGGCCGCGGGCGGATCGTTCTCGGCGCGCTCATGATCGTCGAGCGCCCCCTCGTCCCCCTGCGCCTGGAACTGGAGCTGGAAATTGACCGCCGGATCGACGAAGCCGGTGATCGCCGCGAACGGGATGGCGAGCCTGGCCGGCGCCTGGTTGAAGCTGAGGCCCACTTCGAAGCCGTCGTCGCGCACCTTCAGATCCCAGAAGCGGTTCTGGATGACGATCGTCATCTCGTCGGGGAAGCGCTCGGCCAGGTGCCGCGGAATCTCGACCCCGGCCGCGCCGGTCTTGAAGGTGATGTAGAAATGATGGTCGCCGGGCAGCCGCCCGGTCGCCTCGACCTCGCCGAGCACCCGCCCGACGACGGCACGCAGCGCCTCCTGGACGATCTCGTCATAGGGAATCAGGCTGTCGGGCGTCTCGTCGCTCATGAGGGCGAGTCGTAGCGCGGCAGGGTGGCGGGTCAAGCGCGTTGCGACTATGCCCGAAAAGCCCCTGGGGAGAGACAGATGCCGATCGACGCGACCCTGCCTTACGACGAGAGCAACATCTTCGCCCGGATCCTGCGCGGCGAGATCCCGTCGCGGAAGGTCTATGAGGACGCGTTCGCGCTCGCCTTTCACGACATCAGCCCGCAGGCGCCGACCCACATCCTCGTCATCCCCAAGGGCCCCTACGTCTCCTGGGACGACTTCTCCGAGCGGGCGAGCGATGCCGAGATCGCGGGCTTCGTCCGCGCGGTCGGCAAGATCGCCCGCGACGCGGGGCTGGTCGCGCCGGGCTACCGGCTGCTCGCCAATGTCGGCGCGGACAGCGGCCAGGAAGTGCCGCACCTGCACGTCCATCTGTTCGGCGGTCGCCGGCTGGGGCCGATGCTGGCGCGCTGATTATGCCTTGCCCGGCCCGATTTAGGCTCTAGGTTTCGCCACATGACAAGCGGCGTGAAGGCCGCGGGCTATCAGCCGAAGGGGAAGGACATGATCTCAGGGCGCGTAAAGTCTCTCGACGCCATTCTTGCCACCGCCGAGAAGAAGTCGCTCAAGCGCTCGCTCGGCCCCTTCCAGCTGACCCTGCTCGGCATCGGCGCAGTCATCGGCACGGGCATCTTCGTGCTCACCGCGACCGCCGCCCAGAAGGCGGGCCCCGGCATGATGGTGAGCTTCATCATCGCCGGCGCGGTCTGCGCGGTTGCCGCGCTCTGCTATTCCGAGCTCGCTTCGATGGTCCCGGTCGCCGGCTCGGCCTATACCTATTCCTATGCCGTGATGGGCGAGATCGTCGCCTGGCTGGTCGGCTGGGCGCTGATCCTCGAATATGCGCTCGGCGCAAGCGCGGTGGCGGTCGGCTGGTCCGGCCATATCGTGGGGCTGCTCAACGACATAGGCATACACATACCGCATGCCCTGAGCGTGGGGCCGAAGATCGAATGGGGTTTCCTTCAGGGCGGTGAGGTCGGCGGCATCGTCAACCTGCCCGCCGTGCTCGTCGTCGTCTTCGTCACCGCCCTCCTGGTCATCGGCACCAAGGAGAGCGCGACCTTCAACGCCGTGCTGGTCGTGATCAAGGTCGCGGCCCTCAGCCTGTTCGTCGCGGTGACCCTGCCGATGATCTCCGGTCACACCGAGAATTTCCACCCGTTCACCCCCCGCGGCTGGGGCAGCCCGCTGAGCTCGGAGGGCGTGGGCGTGCTCGGCGCTGCGGCCTCGATCTTCTTCGCTTATGTCGGCTTCGACGCGGTCTCGACCGCCGCCGAGGAGACCAAGAATCCGCAGCGCAACGTCCCGATCGGCCTGATCGCTTCGCTGTTGATCTGCACCGTTTTCTACCTGCTCGTCGCGGGCGGCGTGATCGGCTCCTATGGCGCGCAGCCTTTGCTCGATGCGCACGGCCTGCCGTTCGAGCCGGGCTCGCCCGAGCTCTATGGGTCGGCCGCCTGCCAGGCCGCCAACGCACCTCTGGTCTGCTCGAAGGAAGCGCTCGCTTATGTGATGCGCCAGGTCGCCAATCCGACGCTCGGCAACATCATCGGCCTCGCCGCGACCATCGCGCTGCCGTCGGTCGTGCTGCTGATGATGTTCGGCCAGACCCGCATCTTCTTCGTGATGGCGCGCGACGGCCTGCTTCCGGGCAAGCTCGCCGAGGTGCATCCGCGGTTCCGGACCCCCTGGATCGTCACCATCGTGACCGGCATCTTCGTCGCCATCGCGGCCGCGTTCCTGCCGGTCGGCACGCTCGCCGATTATTCGAATGCGGGAACCCTGTTCGCCTTCGCCGCAGTCTCGGTCGGCGTGATGGTGCTCAGGATCACCGACCCCGGGCGGGTGCGGCCGTTCCGCACGCCTTTCCTCTTCATCGTCGCGCCGCTGTCGATCATCGGCTGCCTGCTGCTTTTCTTCAGCCTCAACATCGAATCGAAGACGCTGTTCGCGGTATGGGCGGTGATCGGGCTCGTCTTCTACTTCCTCTACGGCTATCGGAAGAGCCATGTCGGCCGCGGCATCGTCGAGGTTCACGAGCCGGAGATCCACGACATCGAGCCGCCGATACCCGGCACCGAATGATCCGAAGGAAAGGGAGGCTTCGGCCTCCCTTTTTCGTTGGCCCCACGGCGGCTAAAAGGCGTTAATGCCTGCGCCGCCGCCCTTCGCCCTCGAAGGCCTCGACCATGTCGTCCTGCTCGTTGCCGACATGGAAGTGGCGAAGCATTTCTATTGCGACGTGCTCGGCTGCAGCGTCGATCGCGCGCTGCCCCAACACGGCATGCTGCAGCTGCGCGCCGGCGCGTCGCTGATCGATCTGGTGGACATCGGCACGAAGGAAGGCGCCTGGGCGAAGCCGCCGGTCGAGGGCGGCCGCAACATGGACCATGTCGCTCTCGCCACCAGCCCCTGGGACGAGGACGCGATGCGCGCCTATCTCGCCGCCCGTGAGGTCGCCATCGTTGAGGAGGGGATGCGCTACGGCGCTAAGGGCGACGGCCTTTCCTTCTACGTCGCCGATCCGTTCGGCAATGTCATCGAGCTGAAGCGGCCGCCGGAGCCATAGCAACCGGAGCGCGGGCGGCGCGTTTGCGAGTCATGGCCACCGAACCACAACCGCCGGCCCAGCCGAGCCAGCCGCCGCCCGAAGTCGCGCCGCCTGGGCCCGATATCGACGTCCCCGCCCCGGCGCCTGCGCAACCGCCGCAGACGCCAGCGCAGCCGGGACCCGCGAACCCGAATTAGCGCATGCCGCGATTTGGTTAGGACCTCATTGCGAGAAGCGCAGCTTCGCTGTGCTCGCAATGACGAAAGCGATCAGCCCAGCCGCTCGGCAACGAGCGCCTTGAGGTCCGCTTCCGGCCGCGCGCCGTAATGGGAGATCACCTCGGCCGCGGCGATCGCGCCGATGCGCAGGCTCGCTTCGAGGTCGCGGCCTTGCGCCTGGCCGGCGAGGAAGCCGGCGGCGAACAGGTCGCCGGCGCCGGTCGTGTCGACGACCTTCGCCACCGGTTCGGCGGCGACCTCGGCGCGCTCGTCGCCGGCGACGGCGATCGCGCCCTTCTCGCTCCTTGTCACCACCAGCAGGGGCACCCGCGCCGCGGTCGAGGCCAGAGCCGTTTCGAAATGGGCGGTCCCGGCGAGCGCCTGCACTTCGGCTTCGTTGGCGAAGAGGATGTCGATCTTCCCATCGTCGATCAGCTGGTTGAAACCGTCGCGGTGCCGGTCGATGCAGAAGGTGTCCGACAGGGTGAACGCCACCTTGCGGCCGGCGCGGCGGGCGACGTCGATCGCCTTCAGCATCGCGTAGCGCGGCGTCTCGGGATCCCAGAGATAGCCCTCCAGATACAGGATCGCGGCGCCTTCGATCTGCGCCTCGTCGAGCGCCGAGGAGGGCAGCAACTGGGCGGCGCCGAGGAAGGTGTTCATCGTCCGGTGCGCGTCGGGCGTCACCAGCACCATCGAGCGGGCGGTCGGCTCGCCGAGATCGGCCGCGGGCGTGACGAACTCGACGCCGGTCGCGTTGAGATCGTGCCGGTAGAATTCGCCGAGCTGGTCGGGCGCGACCTGGCCGACGAAGCCGGCGCGGCCGCCGAGCGCTGCGACCCCGGCCGCGGTGTTGCCCGCCGAGCCGCCGCTGACCTCCCGCGCCGGCCCCATATGGTCGTAGAGCCGGGTCGCCTCCTCGGCGTCGATCAGGCGCATCATCCCCTTGGTCAGCCCCTCGCGCGCGAGGAAAGCATCGTCGCAATCGGCGATGATGTCGACGATCGCATTGCCGATCGCGAGCACGTCGAGGCGGGTTTCGGTCATCAGTCACTCCGGTGCGGGAAAGCGCGCGACCTAGAGCATTTTCAAGTCGGGCGGCAACGCCCGACGGCGCGGAAAATGCAGCAGATGAAATAATTCAGGACATCAGCGCTTCGATTGAAGTGCTGAGGGCCGGCCGGCCTTGGCAGGCGGGCCAAGTGCGGCCATTGACGCGCCGGCCCCCTCGTCCAAAGAGCTGAAGCGATGAAATCCCCAGGCCTCGCCTTTCTCGCCGGCCTCGTCTCGGCGCTCGGCTTCGCGCCGCTGGGGCTATGGCCTTTGATGCTGCTCGGCTTCGCGGCTCTGGTCTGGCTGCTGGAGGGCGCGCCGTCGCTGCGCTCGGCGCTGGCGCGGGGCTGGTGGTTCGGGCTCGGCCAGTTCGTGCTCGGGCTGAACTGGATCGCGACCGCCTTCACCTACCAGGCGGCGATGCCGGCCTGGCTCGGCTGGGTCGCGGTGGTCCTGCTCTCATTGTACCTCGCAATCTATCCGGCGGTTGCCGCGGGCCTCGCCTGGCGCTGGGGCTGGGCGGGCGCCGGGACGCGCGCCGGCGAAGCGCCGAGCGCGCCTGCCGAGGGCCGCCGCGTCAGGCTGGTCCTGCTGCTCGCCGCCGCCTGGATCGTCGGCGAATGGCTGCGCGCGACGATGTTCACCGGCTTCGCCTGGAATCCGGTCGGCGTCGTGCTGATCGCGCCGCGCGCCGCCTGGCTGGCGCCGTGGCTGGGTACCTACGGCCTGTCGGGGATCGTGGTGCTGCTCGGCGGCGGCTTCCGGCTCGCCCTCGCCGGCCGGTTCGAAAAGAAGGCCGCCGCCTGGCTGATCCTCGGGATCTTCGCGGCCTCCGGCGCCGCCTGGGCGCTGCGGCCGGCGGCGGCGGCGCCCGGCGCCGCGGTCCGGATCGTCCAGCCGAACATCGGCCAGCAGAACAAATGGGACCGCAATTACGAGCGGCAGAATTCCGAGCGCTTCGCCCAGCTTAGCGGCGCCCCCGCGGCCGGACAGCGGCTCTTGCTCTGGCCGGAAGCCTCGACGCCCGCTTACCTCGCCTATGAGCCCGACGCGCGGCAGCGGCTCGCCGCTTTGCTCGGGCCGGGCGACCTGCTGCTGCTCGGCGGCGTCGAGCCGGTCTTCGACGACCAGGGCCGCGGCATCGCGGCCTACAATAGCGTCTATGTGCTGACCCCCGACGCACGCCTGACCGCCCGCTACGACAAGTCGCACCTCGTCCCCTATGGCGAATATCTGCCGATGCGGCCTCTGCTCTCCGCGATCGGCCTGTCGCGGCTCGCGCCCGGCGCGCTCGATTTCCGCGACGGGCCCGGGCCGCGCACGCTCGACCTCGGCGCCTTCGGCCGCGCCGGCGTCCAGGTCTGCTACGAGATCATCTTCTCCGGCCAGATCGTCGACGAGGACAACCGCCCCGATTTCCTGTTCAACCCTTCGAACGACGCCTGGTTCGGCGCCTGGGGCCCGCCCCAGCATCTCGCCCAGGCGCGGCTGCGCGCGCTCGAGGAGGGCATGCCGATCATCCGCGCGACGCCGACCGGCATCTCGGCGGTGATCGGCGCCGACGGCGGCCTGGAGGCCAGCCTCCCGCTCGGCAGCGCGGGCGTGATCGATGCCCGCATCCCGGGCGTGGCGCCGCCGACCCTGTTCGCGCGCTTCGGCAATGCGCTGCCCTTCCTGTTCGGGCTGCTGCTCGTCGCCGCGGCAATTGCGGTGCGGCGCAAGGCGCGCTAGGAGCCGGCGCCATATAAAGACATCCTTATATCCCCGCTTTTTCCGAGGAACGCTCTCACGATGCGCAGCGCTTATCTCTTCACGTCCGAATCGGTGTCCGAAGGCCATCCCGACAAGGTCAGCGACCAGATCTCCGACGCGATCGTCGATCTGTTCCTCTCCAAGGACCCGGAGGCGCG
>JAFAZM010000413.1 GCA_019239785.1 Sphingomonadaceae bacterium | reverse complement strand
CGCCTTCGGCGGCATGGCCGGCATCCCGGCCCGCGCGCCCGGCTGCGAGGCGGCGCTGACCGGGCAGGCCTGGAATGAGGACACGGTGGAGGCCGCCGCGCGGGCGCTCGCCGGGGATTACGATCCGATCGACGATCTGCGCGGCTCGGCCGCCTATCGCCGCAAGGTCGCCGCCAATCTGCTCCGCCGGCTCTGGGCCGAGCGGAACGAGCCGGTCAGCGTGCTGGAGGTCCCGAATGGCTGACCGCACCACCCCGCCGCCGCGGACGCACGCGAGCGAGGTCCACCGGCCGCTGCCGCACGACAGCGCCGACCTCCATGTCGCCGGCGCCGCTTCCTATGTCGACGACCTGCCCGAGCCGCCGGGCCTGCTCCACTGCGCCTTCGGCCATGGCGCCGAGGGCCATGCGACCCTGATCTCGCTGGACCTGGCGGCGGTGCGCGCCGCGCCGGGCGTCGTCGCCGTCTTCACCGCCGCCGACATTCCGGGCGAGAACAATGTCGGGCCGGTCGTCCATGACGAGCCACTGCTCGCCGAGGGCGAGATCATCTATCCCGGCCAGCCGCTGTTCCTCGTCGCCGCGACCAGCACCCGCGCCGCCCGCCGCGCCGCGCGCCTCGCCAAGGCGGTGTTCGAGCCGCGCCCGGCTTTGGTCACGATCGCGGACGCAGCGGCCGCCGGCTCGGAGATCGAGGCGACCCAGTTCATGTCGCGCGGCGATGCCGATGCCGCTTTGGCCGCGGCGCCGCACCGGCTGACCGGCCGCTTCGAGATGGGCGGCCAGGAACATTTCTATCTGGAAGGCCAGGCGGCGCTGGCGACGCCGGGCGAGCAGGGCCAGCTCCACATCCTCAGCTCCACCCAGCATCCGAGCGAGATCCAGCATCTCATCGCCGCCCTGCTCGGCCGCAGCCATGCCCAGATCGTCGTCGAGGTGCGGCGGATGGGCGGCGCCTTCGGCGGCAAGGAGACCCAGGCCGCCGCCTTCGCCGCCGCCGCGGCCCTGGTCGCGGCGAAGACCGGCCGGCCCGCCAAGTTCCGCGCCGACCGCGACGACGACATGGTGGCGACCGGCAAGCGGCACGATTTCGCGGTCGACTATGATGTCGGTTTCGACGGCGAGGGCCGGATCGAGGGGATCCGCATCCAGCTCGCCTCGCGCTGCGGCGCAACCGCCGACCTATCGCCGGCGGTCAACGACCGCGCGATGTTCCATGCCGACAATTGCTATTACCTCCCCGCGGTCGAGATCGTCTCGCGGCGGCTGAAGACGCATACCGTCTCCAACACCGCCTTCCGCGGCTTCGGCGGGCCGCAGGGGATGATCGCGATCGAGCGGGTGATGGACGCGATCGCCTTCGCGCTCGGCCGCGACGCGCTCGAGATCCGCACGCGGAACCTCTACGGCCCCGGCCGCGACCTCACGCCCTACCATATGAAGGTGACGGACAATGTCGCGCCGGAGCTGATCGCCGAGCTGGCCGAGCGCAGCGGCTACGAAGCGCGGCGCGCAGAGGTCGAAGCGTTCAATGCCGCCCACTCCGTGCTCAAGAAGGGCCTGGCGCTGACCCCGGTGAAGTTCGGGATCAGCTTCACGACCACGCACCTCAACCAGGCCGGCGCGCTCGTCCTCGTCTATGCCGACGGCTCGGTGCACCTGAACCATGGCGGCACCGAGATGGGCCAGGGGCTGTACATCAAGGTCGCCCAGGTGGTCGCCGACGTCTTTGGCCTGCCGATCGAAAAGGTGAAGGTCTCGGCGACGCGGACCGACAAGGTGCCCAACACCTCGGCGACCGCGGCCTCGTCCGGCTCCGATCTCAACGGCATGGCGGCGCGCAATGCCGCGCTGACCATCCGGGGCCGGCTCGCCGAGCTTGCCGCAACGATCTTCGGCTGCGCACCGGACGAGGTCGCCTTCACCCGCGAAGGCGTCACCGGCGGCGGCCAGGCCTGCGCGTTCGACGAGCTCTGCCGCCGTGCCCATCTCGCCCGGATCTCGCTGGCCGCGACCGGCTTCTATGCAACGCCGGACATCGACTACGACCGGCCCAGCCATCGCGGCAGGCCCTTCCTCTATTTCGCCTACGGCGCGGCGCTCAGCGAGGTTGTGATCGACACGCTCACCGGCGAGCACAAATTGCTGGCCGTCGATATCCTCCACGACGTCGGGCGGTCGCTCAACCCGGCGGTCGACCTGGGCCAGATCGAAGGCGGCTTCATTCAGGGCATGGGCTGGCTGACGATGGAGGAGCTGGTCTACGACGACCGCGGTCGCCTCCTCACCCATGCCCCCTCCACCTACAAGATCCCGACCGCGAACGACCGCCCGGCACATATGGAGATCGCGATCTGGGAGCGGGGGCGGAATGCGGAGCCGACCATTCACCGCTCCAAGGCGGTCGGCGAGCCGCCCTTGATGCTCGCCATTTCGGTCTTTTCGGCTTTGACCCACGCCGTCGCCGCCGCCGCGCCGGGCAAGGGGCTGCCGAAGCTTGATGCCCCCGCGACGCCGGAGCGGGTACTTTTTGCAATTGACGAGCTGAGGGAGCGCAATGGCTGACTGGGCGGCAGAGGCCCGCGAGGCCTTGCGCCGGGGCCCGGCCGCCCTGGTCACCATCCTCGCCACCGAAGGCTCGGCGCCGCGCGGGCCGGGCGCGCGGATGGTCGTCACCGAGACCGGCCTTGCCGGGACGATCGGCGGCGGCCGGCTCGAGCATCTCTCGGCCGCGCAGGCGCGGGCGATCCTGGCGCACGCGCCGGGGAGCTGGCGGGTCCAGGATTATCCCCTGGGCCCCCTGCTCGGCCAATGCTGCGGAGGCCGGGTGCGGCTGCTGGTCGAGCATCTCGACAGCGTGCCCGACGGCGCCGGACCGTTCGAGGTTATCTTGACCGAGCGCGTCGAACGCCGGCTGCTCCCCGACGAAAGCCGGGACCCAGGAAACGGCGCCGCGCCACTGGGCCCCGGCTTTCGCCGGGGAACGCTGAGCGCGCGAGGGCCGCTCCCAGAGCGCGGCACGCGCTTCGTCGAGCCGATCGAAGCGGACAGCCTCCCCGTTCTTCTCTTCGGCGCCGGCCATGTCGGCCGCGCGATCGCCGCCCGCGCGGCCGGGCTGCCGCTCGAGCTCGGCTGGTATGACAGCCGTCCGGAGGCCGCCGAGGCGTCGGGCGCGATGTTCGCCGGCGAGGCCGAGATAGTCGCCTGCGCCGCCGCGGCGCCGGAGCGCGGCGCGGTTGTGATCCTCACCCATGATCACGGCCTCGATTATCGCCTCGCCGCAGCCGCGCTCCGCAGCCCGGCGCGCTTCGTCGGCCTGATCGGCTCGAGGACCAAGCGCGCCCGCTTCGTCTCCCGCCTCGCAAAGGACGGCGTCGACGCCGCCCGCCTCACCTGCCCGATCGGCCTCGCCGGCATTCCCGGCCGCGAGCCCGAGGTGATCGCGATCGCCGCGCTCGCCCAATTGCTGATGCTGCGGAACGCTGGATGAAGGCGTTCCGGGGCGAGATTCTCAGCGTCCCCGACGATCCGGCGCATGCCGGCGCCGAGGCGATCCGACATCATGAAGACGGGCTGCTGGTCGTCGAGGATGGCCTCGTCCTCGCCTGCGGCCCCGCGACCGAGCTCGCCGACAGGTTCGGCGACGTGCCCTTCGAGAAACTGGAGGGGCTGATCGTCCCCGGCTTCGTCGACGCCCACGTCCATTATCCGCAGATCGAGCGGATCGCCTCGCACGGCGAGCAGCTGATGCAATGGCTGGAGCGCCATATCTTTCCGGCCGAAATGGCCTTCGCCGACCGCGCCCATGCCGATGCGGTCGCCGCTTTCTTCCTCGACGAGCTGCTCCGGCACGGCACCACCAGCGCCCTGGTCTTCGCCACCGTCCATCCGGGCTCGGTCGACGCCTTGTTCGAGGCCGCGCTCGCGCGCGACATGCGGATCGTCTCCGGCAAGGTGCTGATGGACCAGGGGCCGGAAGGGCTGCGCGACAGCGTCGAGTCCGGCCGCGCGGACACCGAGGCGCTGATCGCGAGATGGCGCGGCCGCGGCCGGCTCGGCTATGCGGTGACGCCCCGCTTCGCGCCGACCTCCAGCCGGGCGCAGCTCGAAGATGCCGGCCGGCTGCTCGCCGCGCATCCGGACGTGCTGCTGCACACCCATCTTTCCGAGAATCCCGGCGAGATCGCCTATGTCGCCGAGCGTTTTCCGGAGGCGGCGGACTATCTCGACGTCTACGACCGCTTCGGGCTGGTCGGGCCGCGCTCGGTCTTCGCCCATTGCGTCCATATGAGCGACCGCGCGCTGGGGCGGATGGCCGAGGCGGGCACCGGCATCGCCTTCTGCCCGACCAGCAACCTGTTCCTCGGCTCCGGCCTGTTCGATCTGGCGCAGGCGGACCGGCACGGGGTGAAGGTCGGCATCGGCACCGACGTCGGCGCCGGCACCAGCCTCTCGGTGCTGCACACGCTCGGCGAGGCCTATCGGATCTGCCAGCTCCAGGGCTGCTGCCTCGATCCGTTCCGCGCGCTCCATCTCGCCACCGCCGGCGGCGCGCGGGTGATGGGGATCACCGACCGGGTCGGCGCCCTGCTTCCCGGCCAGGAGGCGGATTTCGTCCTGCTCGACTGTGCCGCCACCCCCCTGCTCGCCCGCCGCTGCGCCGGCGCGCCGCTGCACGACCGGCTCTTTGCCTTGCAGGTGTTGGGCGACGACCGGGCGGTGACCGGCACCTGGCTGCGCGGGCGCCCGGCGCATCCGGGCGCAAAGCTGATTTCTCGCGCGCGGCGCCCGGCGCGCCGCGGGCCGGCATGGAAGGAGAGACGAAGATGAAGAGGATCGGATACGCTTTGGCGATCGCGGCGGCGCTGGCGCTCGCGCCCTCCGCCCAGGCGCAGCGAAGCTCCGACCCATCGCGCGCCATCCTCGCCGCGGTCGCCGATCCGGCACGGCCGGCGGCGGACGTCGCGCGCGATGCCGACCGACACCCGGCGCAGATCACTGCCTTCGCCGGCGTGCGGCCCGGCCAGCGGATCGCCGAGCTGGCGCCCGGCGGCGGTTATTATACCCGCATCCTGGCGCGCAGCGTCGGGCCGCGCGGGCATGTCTATGCGGTGGTGTCGCCGGGCTTCGCGCAGCGGCCGGGCGCGCTGG
>JAFAZM010000356.1 GCA_019239785.1 Sphingomonadaceae bacterium | reverse complement strand
CGCCGTCATAGCGGGCGAGGTTGGACGAAGCCTCGGCCGGAGCGATGATGTAATAGGCGGGGAGCGCATATTTGGTGTGCGGCAGCGAGACCTCGACGATCTCGGCCCCCGCATCGCGCAGCCAGGCGATCCCCTGCTCCCAGACCGCGTCGATCTCGGCCGGGACGCCGTCGATCCGATATTCCTTCGGGATGCCGACGCGCTTGCCGCGCACGTCCGCGGATAGGTTCGCCTCCCAGGCGGGCACGTCGAGCTTCAGCGAGGTGGAATCCTTCGGATCGAAGCCGGCCATCGCCTCGAGCAGGATCGCGCAGTCCCGCACGTCGCGCGCCATCGGCCCGGCCTGGTCGAGGCTCGAGGCGAAGGCGACGATCCCCCAGCGCGAGCAGCGGCCGTAGGTAGGCTTGATCCCGGTGATGCCGGTGAAGGCGGCCGGCTGGCGGATCGAGCCCCCGGTGTCGGTGCCGGTCACGCCGGGCGCAAGCCGCGCCGAGACCGCGCTCGCCGAGCCGCCCGAGCTGCCGCCCGGGGTCAGCGCCGCATTGCCGCCGTCGTTGCGCCGCCAGGGCGAGAGCACGGGGCCGTAGCCGCTGGTCTCGTTCGACGAGCCCATCGCGAACTCGTCCATGTTGAGTTTGCCGAGCATGCCGGCGCCGGCGGCGAACAGGTTCGCCGAGACTGTGCTCTCGTAGACCGGCTTGTAGCCGCCGAGGATCTTCGAGCCGGCCGTGGTCTGCACGCCCTTCGTGCAGAACAGATCCTTGATCCCGAGCGGCACGCCGGACAGCGGCTTCAATTCGCCCGACGCGCGCACCTTGTCGGCGGCCTCGGCGGCGGCGAGCGCATGGTCCGGCGTCTCGACGACGAAGGCGTTGAGCGGCCGGCCCGCCTCGACCGCGGCGACATAGGCTTCCGCAACTTCCCGTGCCGAGAAGTCGCCGCCGGCAACGCCGTCGCGGATCTGCGCGACGCCGAGATCGGTGAGCTGCGTCATAATCCCGTCACCCCGGCGAAGGCCGGGGTCTCGTGGAGACCCGCCGTGACTTCCGGTCGGGAAACCCCGGCCTTCGCCGGAATGACGAGCGTGGTGGTGCCGCCCATCATTCGATCACCTTCGGCACGGCGAAGAAGCCATGCTCGGCGACCGGCGCATTGGCGAGGATATCATCGCGAATGCCGCCCTCGGTGACGACGTCGTCGCGCAGCCGAAGCGTGTTGGGGATCACCGCGGTCATCGGCTCGACGCCGGAAACGTCGACCTCCTGCAGCTGCTCGATCCAGCCGAGGATGTTGGAAAGCTCGGGCGCGAGCGCCTCCACTTCCGCGTCGCTGACGGCGATGCGGGCGAGCCTGGCGATGTGGCGGACGGTCCTGGTATCTACCGACATGGAGGCGCGGCTAGCATTCCTGCTGCACTGCGGCAAGGCGGCCGAACTCTCCCTCTCCTCCCTCGGAGAGCTAAGCTAGAGATGCCCCTCCTCGTAGCGCATCGCACCGACGTCGTTGCCCTCGGTGTCGAGGAAGCGGATCAACGTGCCCACGGTCGGGATCTGCGCAGGCTGCATCGTCATCGTCCCGCCGTTGGCCTCGACCGCGGCGGCGACCGCGTCGAGATCGTCGACCCCGAAGGTCGGCTCGAAGCCGTTGAGGCCGGTGCCGGTGCGCGGCTCCTGGCGCTTGTGCATCAGCCCCTGCACGCCCGGCGAGGCCTCGTCCCCGGTGTGGATCAGATAGAAGCCGGGCGGCCCCCAGGGCTCGAAGCGCCAGCCGAACACTTCGGTGTAGAAGGTGATCGCGCGATCGGTGTCGTCGACATGGATCGCGAAGGCGGAGAGGTTTGCGGGCATGGGCGCAGGCTAGTCCCACTGGCCCTCGCGCCGCAATCCCGCTAGAGCGGCAGACTATGGCGAGAAAGCGTCGCACCCCGGCCGACGAACCCCATCTCATCGTCCGCAGCCTCGCCTCGAGCTTCGAGGCGGGGGCCCGAACCGGGCGTCACCTGCACGCGTGGCACCAGCTCATCTACGCCTCGTCCGGCGTGCTCACGATCTGGACCGAACGCGGCTCCTGGATCACGCCACCGCAGCGCGCGGTCTTCGTGCCCGCGGGAGTCGCGCACGAAATCGGCTTCGCTGCGAAGAGCGCGCTGAGGACGCTCTATCTCCGGCCCGAATGGAGCGGCGCCCTGCCCGCCGACTGCGCCGTGATCACCGTCTCGCCGTTGCTCCGCGAGCTGATCCTGCGCGCGACGCAGGACGGGATGCTCGATGGGCGCGAGCCGATCGATGCCGCGCTCGCCGCACTGATCGTCGACGAGTTCCGCCAGGCCCGGGTGCCGCCCTTCGAGCTGCCGCAGCCCGAGAGTCCGCGGCTGCGGCGGGCGGCCGAGCTGATCGCCGGCGATGTCGCGACCGGCACCGGCGATGCCGCCCGGGGCGCGGGGATGAGCAAGCGCGCCCTCGAACGCGCCTTCCGCGCCGAGACCGGGATGAGCCCGGGCCATTGGCGCCGCCAGCGCGCCCTGCTCGCCGCGATCGAGCGCCTGGCCGGCGGCGCCCCGATCAAGCAGGTCGCCGCCGATGCGGGCTATGCCACGCCGAGCGCCTTCACCGCCGCCTTCAGGAAGCAGTTCGGAGTCACGCCGGGGAGGTATTTCGCGGCGGCTTGAGCATGTCTTCTCACCTCCTCCCCCGAGGGGGGAGGAGGACCGCCGCCCAAGGCGGTGGTGGAGGGGTGTCACCACGCCGCTGCGCGGCGCGGTCCCCTCCCCTTCAAGGGGAGGAATTTGGGGCCCAGCCTTGCAACCCCGCCCCGCTTCCGCTTGGAGGCGGCGGTGGCGAAGAAACGATCCTCCTGCGCGGTCAGGTTCCTCTGGGTCATCGCGATCCTGACGATGCTCTTCATCGCCGGCGCGGTCGGCTATCGCATCTTCGAGAAGCAATTGATGCGCTGGGCGATGGTGCCGAGCGCGCCGTTCCGCGACGTGCCGATGCCGGCCGGCGCCGACTACCGCCAACCCCGGCTGTGGATCGCGCGGCCCGACATCCCGAACAACCCTTCGCTGTGGACGCCGCAGGGCTTCCAGCCCATTGCGACGGGGGTAGGAACGGGGACAAGGGGCGCGTCGGTCTTCTTCGTCCATCCGACCAGCTTCCTCGAAGCTTCGGCCTGGAATGCGCCGGTCACCGATCCGGAATCGCAGGACCGCGCGGCTCTGTTCGTGCGTAGCCAGGCGAGCGCGTTTAACTCGGCCGGCGCGGTCTGGGCGCCGAAATACCGCCAGGCGGCGTTCGGCGCCTTCCTGACCGGCGAGGACAATGCCCGGCGCGCGCTCGACTTCGCCTATCGCGACGTCCTCGCCGCTTATGAGGAGTTCCTGCGCGAGGCGCCGGCCGACCGCCCGATCATCCTCGCCGCGCACAGCCAGGGCAGCGCCCATCTGATGCGGCTGCTGCTGGAGCGGATCAAGGGATCACCCGAGGCGGGGCGTGTCGTCGCCGCCTATCTGATCGGCTGGCCGGTTTCGCTGACCGCGGACCTGCCGGCGCTTCCCTTCCCGGCCTGCCAGCGGCCGGACCAGAGCGCCTGTCTCGTCTCCTGGCAGAGCTTCGCCGAGCCCGCCGATCCGAGCCAGATCACCGACGTCTATGACGACAGCGTCGGCCCGGCCGGCCCGCGCCGCGGCACGGCGATGCTCTGCACCAATCCTTTGACCGGCACGCCGGGCGGGGCCGCCCCCGCGGCGCGCAACCTCGGCACCCTGGTGCCGAACGCCGATCTCAGCGAGGCCGAGTTCCGCCGCGGCGCGGTGGGCGCCCGCTGCGGCCCGCGCGGCTTCCTCTTGATCGGCGGCACTGACGCCCTGCCGGCAATGGGCCCCTATGCGTTGCCCGGCAACAATTACCACGTCTACGATTACGCCCTGTTCTGGGCGAACCTCCGCGCCGACGCCGAGCGCCGGCTGGCGGCGTTCGAAGGCCGGCGCCAATGATCGCGACCGTCGCGGCCGAATTCCGCGCGGCGCTGCCCGACGGCGGCCGGCTGCTCGGCCTCGACGTCGGCACGAAGACGATCGGCACCGCGCTCTGCGACGCCGGCTGGACGATCGCGTCGGCGGCCGAGCTGCTGCACCGGGCCAAATTCGCCAAGGACCTGGAGAGGCTGAAGGCGCTGGCCGAAGCGCAGCAGGTCGCCGGGATCGTGATCGGCCTGCCGCTCAACATGGACGGCAGCGATTCCCCTCGCACCCAATCTACCCGCGCCTTCGCCCGCAACCTCGCTCCGCTCGACCTGCCGATCCTGCTCTGGGACGAGCGCTGGTCGACCCAGGCGGTCACCCGCACCCTGATCGACGCCGACGCCAGCCGCGCCCGCCGCGCCGCGCTCGTCGACAAGATGGCCGCCGCCTACATCCTCCAGGGCGCGATCGACGCGCTGACCATGGGTTAGCGCTTAGGGCAAATAGATGACGTTGCCGTTCAGATCGGGCCCGTCACATGACGGCATCTGCGTGCGCGACGCATGCATCAACCGGAACGGTCCGCGGCCGCCGACGAACAGATACCAGATCGCGCCGCCCTCGCCGAACCTGACCTGAAGGAGCCCGCCGCGGCAGCGACGGGCCGGGCCAAGCGGCGCGTAGCTGTTCTGCCCTTGCGCGTGAAGCTGGCGATGCGCTTCGCGGATCGTCGGGTCGGCCCCGGACCAGGCACCGGCTTCGCTCCAATCGGTATCGACCCATTCGTCGGCGAAATCGCGCGCATTGGGCGCGGCCGGCTGAATCCGCCGCACGCTGTCGCCCAGGACGGCGTAGGTCGCAAGATGAGGGCGGATGAGAATGTCGGTATTTGCGATGCTCCCATCATGCCGCACCTGGAAAAGGTTCGGTTCGGCACGAATGGCGCCGCCGCGATCATTGCCGAGATAATTGCGGACATTGCGGCTGAAAAAGATATGCGGGAGCTCCGGCGCCGGCCCGGGCCGGCTGAGATCGTAATCCAGGCTGCGCCAGGCCGACGTGCACCAGGGCGGCACATGCGATGTCGCGAGGTACCACCGGCCCTGCCCATCGGGCGGCGAGACGGCAAACTGGAAATCGCCATACGCACCCTCGATCCCCTGATAAGGCGGACTGCGGCGAAGGATGAGCAGGCGCCAACCGGACCCGCCCCGCGCATGCTCGAAGAGCATGAACACGCCGTCGTCACCGCACTCGATCTGGAGGCGCGCCATCACCGCGAGCAGGCCGGGATGGCCGGCCGGCCGTGCGACCTCATAGGCGAGCCCGTCGCCATGCAGGTTCGGGTAATTGTCCGCGCTGTAGTGCGACGGATCCACGAAGGCGTCGCCGCGCGACGCGAGCAGGCGTCGGACATCGGCAGCGGAAGCATTGGGCGCGACGCAGCGCATGGTTCCGGTCACGAACGCGACGATGCGATTCTTCACGGTCTCGATCGCGGCGCTCGCCGCGGGCGGGACCGCCTCGTCCATGTCGCCCACGGGAATCCGCATCAGCGCCGCGCGCGCCGCGCGCACCTCCGCCCCGAGCCGCGCTTCGCTCTGCGCGCAGCCCGAAACGGCCGCGTGGGCGGGCGAGCCGGTGTCCATCCAGGATGCCGCGCCGAGCGCGGCCACAACCCACAGACGCATCATCCGCCGCTCCCGACAGCATGAAATGCCGCACAACCAATGCCGCAGCCGGGCGCCGTCCGCCAGCATGACAGGGGTCGGACCCCGCCCCGACACAGGTCGGATTGCCATTCGCACGAATCGCATTATCCCAAGGACACCGAATTCAGGGAGTGGGGAGACTACAGATCATGAAAACCAGGATGTTCGCCGGGCTGCTGCTCGGCACCGCCTTCGTGCTGGCGGGCTGCAACGTGCAGACCAATGCCGGCCCGAAGCCCGCCGACAACGCCGCACCGGCGGCGCCGGCCGCCCCCGCGGCGCCGGCGGCCCCCGCCGCGCCCGCCGCGCCGCAGGGCGGCGG
>JAFAZM010000336.1 GCA_019239785.1 Sphingomonadaceae bacterium | reverse complement strand
CGCAGCGCCGCCCAGACGGCCGGGCCCTCCGCGAGCTCGGCCGGATCCTTCTCTCCGAAATCCTCGAGACAGGTCTTCCAGCCGGCGGCCGCTGCCACCCTCCCCTCCGGCCCCTCGGAGGCCAAAGCGAGCAGGCGAGCGACGATTCTCTCGCCGCGCCGCGCCTCGCGAAGCTCGGCCTCGCGCGCATTCTCTGCCGCATCCACCGGCGAGAGCGCGGAGATCGCCCTGATCGCGGCGATCGAGGGCACGAACAGATAGGCGCCCCATTGCAGGCGGACGAAGGGCTCCTTCATCTTGAGACTGATGGACTTCTCCCCGTCCCGGAACTGGAAGGTCCGCCCCGCGCCCATATGGCTCACACCCATCAGCGGGTCGTTCTGCCATGACGCCACGCCGGTCGAGTTGCCGCCGTTCACCCAGCGCTGGATCACCTCATATTGTTCGGAGATGCTGGCATTGTAGGCCATGAAGAAGATGCCGCGTTCGACCGCGTTCGCGGGATCCAGAGGATCGACGTCGTTATAGCCAGGTCCGTAGGACATGCCGCGCCGCAGGATTCGCGGCGTCCGCCTGCCGTCGACCGCCTCGGTGCGGGGATTGGTCCGCCTGACATGAGCCTGGAACGGGCACAGCAGGCCCTCCCTGTCCTCGCCATAGTCGAACTTGTTGTCCGCCCTGGCGAGGTCCACGACGGTCTTGCCGTCGGGACGCCGGCCCATCATCTTGCCGCGCAGCACGTCCCGGTCGAGCTGGGTCTGCTCGCATGCCTTGTCCAGGAAGCTGTTGAGCGCTCCGACGTCCTGCTTCAGCTTGCGCACGACCAGGAAGGTGCCGTCATCGAGGATCGGGCTGGGCGGCGGCGGGGGATCGCCGCGGTCGTTCGAATAGCCCCAGAAGATTTCGCCGCGCGCGACCTGGTCGTCGTCGTAGCACGGCGCCCCGTCGACCGGAATCGGCTGGCTGATCCCGTCGGCGAAACCGAAATGCTCCGCGGACCTGATGCCCTTTCTGTCCGGCGCCCGGCGCATCGGCTCGACGGCAAGCAGCTCCAGCCCGGACCAGGACCAGCCCGCGAGCTGGCGCACCCATTTGTGAAGAGGATGGCTCTCGTCGCCGATGATGTCGGAATTGGCATGGTCGCGCGCCGTCCTGAGCTGGATGACGATGTCGATCTCCGACATCTCGACCGAGACGGCAGGCCCCGAAGGCGGTTCCGGCCAATTCCGTGAGGGCAGCGTCCAGCGACGCGGGTGGTTGTAGCGAACGTCCAGGAGCAACCCGGCCCGTTCCTCCATCCCCTCGCGAAACGCCTGGGGGAAGCGTTCGAGCTCGCTGTCCGGCACGCCGATATTGACGAGGCCGTGGCGCGTGAAGGCGAGGTTGAGGAACGGCGACCGATTGTCGTCGGCAGGCCGGCATTTTTTGCGCTCACAGGATTCACGGCGTACCGGCAGCCGGCCGATGAACTTCCTCGCCTTTTTGGGATCGGTGATCCGCATGAGGAGGAGCGCGCCGTGGCAGACCTGCTTGTAATTGCTGACGATCCCGCCCTGGACGCCGGTTGGGTCGAAGCTCAGCCGCTGCGCGGCCGCCCGTTGCCGCGGCCAGGGGTCGCCCTCGAACCAACGCAATTGCTCCCTGACCAGATCGTCCCAGCCATGCTCCTCGAGATCCTTGCGTCCCCAGCCGTCCAGCAGCTGCTGCGTCGCCCACAGCAGATATTTGCCGTCGCCCCCCGGCTGGTCCGGCGGGTAGAAATCGGCGAGGCGATAGAGCGACACCAGCGCCTGCATCCCCATCTGATTGGTCAGCCGTTTGTTGGCCTCCTTCCTGCGGACCTTGTCGGCCACCTGCTTCGGGGTCGCTATCACGACGTTCGTCAGGGATTGGCGCCGGTGCTCCCGCTCGAGCCGCTCGACCTGGGTGAGATATTGGATGTCGTCGACGCTGAGGCCGGTCGCCGTATAGAAGAAGTTGGTGTCCTTCTGGCTCTTGCGGACCCAGGCCAGATAGTCTTCGAAACAATGCTCGGTGGCGGTGACATAGCCTTCGCAATTGCAAAAGATGACGTCGAGCAGGGGACCGAGCGGGTCCCAGATCAGCCGCATATAGGGTTCGAACGGACGATCAAAGGTCGCCGACAGCATGAGCTGGTGTGGCTCATGGTCGTCGAGGATTGTGAGGCGGAAATCGAGCAGCGACTGGATGCGCTCGGCCGTGTCGACGAAGGGCTTGATCAGCGAATGTTCGCGCGCGGTCGCGCGGATCTTGAACAAGGCCTTCATGACGAAGCGCAGCCGCGTTTCGTAGGTGATGCTCTCGAATGCGTCGACGAAGCCCTGCTTGATCGGCGCTGTGAGCGTGAGATCGCTGACGCCTTCCAGATGCTTGCTGCTGATCAGCCTGTTCATCGCCGCCTCCCGTTTTCGCCCACGCAACAACTATCTGCATGAAAGAAGAATGAGGAGTCTGTGACCGTTCGCACGTTCGAATTCTTGCGCGCGGCAAGGGCGAGCGATCGGCGCGCCTGTCGGCACGCTGAAACTCAGTTTTCCCGATGGCGAGATCTATGCGAGAGCGGAGCGCGCCGTTCCTCGCCGCGGCTTGGCCACCTATTCCTTCGGCGGCCGGTGGAGCGCGCAGAGCTTGTTGCCGTCCGGGTCGCGCAAATAGGCGAGGTAGAGCCGGCCGAAGCCGCCTTCGCGCATGCCCGGCGGATCCTCGATCGGCGTGCCGCCATTCTCGGCGCCGGCCTGGTGCCAGGCGTCGGCCTGGGCCGGATCGGTCATCGAGAAGCCGATCGTGGCGCCGTTGGCATGGGTGGCCGGTTCGCCGTCGATCGGCGTCGTGACGATGAAGATGCCGTCGTTGTGAAGGTAGATCAGCCGGCCCTTGTCGTCCTCGATCGCAGGCTTGCCGCCGACCGCACCGAACAAAGCGTCGTAGAATTTACGCGACCGGGCGATGTCGTTGCTGCCGACCATCATATGGCTGAACATGGCGCTCTCCCCTTCGGACGCGGAGCCTCGCGCAGGGCGGGGCGCGCGTCAAGGCGTCCCATCGAACGTCGCTGTCTCGCCGGCCGAACAGAAGGCGTGCTCGACCAGGCGACCGATCCCTCAACGGGCAATCTGTCGAATTCCCGCTCAATTCTATCGAAGACGCCGGCAGCAAAGCATTCCCAGACGGAAATTCTCGTATATCGTGCCCTTGCATGACGGCGGGACAGCAAAGGCCGGCGGACGCGGGCGGCAATGTTTGCGGCTTATTGTGCCGCGTCTTCGATTGCGCGGAGGATCTCGCCGACCAGATCGCCCTGCGCGGGCGGCTGCGGCGCTACGGGGCGCGGCTCACCATTGTGAAGCGCGGGGACACGGTCTCGACGCTCTATGTGGTCGTGGACGGGCGGGCGCATGCCCTGGTCTATTCGCTCGAAGGCCAGGCCGTGCTGCTCCACGAATATCGGTCCGGCGACCTGTTCGGGGTGATGGCCGCGCCTTATTCGGCGACGCACGATGCCGACGTCGTCGCGATCGAGGAGGTCAACGCCTTCCTGCTCGACGGCGTCGTGCTTGCGCTGCTCGCCGAGCAGCATGCCTGCATCGGCATGGCGCTGCTTCGCTTCATGGTCGAAAGGCTGCAGCAGACTGCCTCGCGCATGTACGAGCATGCCGCACTCTCGGCGGTCGGGCGGGTCCATGCCGAGCTGCTGCGCCAGGCGCGGGAGAGCAGGGACCTGACGATCCGGCCGAGCCCGGTCCTTTCCGACATAGCGCTGCGCGTCTCGACGACGCGCGAGACCGCCTCGCGGGCGGTTAATGCGCTCGAGCGGCGGGGCATCATCCGGCGGGACGGCGAGGCGCTGGTGGTGGTGGCGCCGCATCGGCTGGAGGAATTGATCCTGTAGGTCGCTATCAGGTCCTGAGCGCGTAGAGAGCGATTGGGGAGCCGCCGTCGAAGGCCTGGAGCTCGCCGATCGCATTGGCCTCGCTCGGCGCGCCGGCACTGGCGGCGAGGATTGCGGCGAAATCGCCGGAGACGCAGATCGTGCCCGCCGGGATCGAGGCGGCGATCTCCTCGACGATCTGGGCGCCGCTGCCGGCCGGACGGAGCGCCCCGAGGAAGGGATCGCGGACGCAGGCGATGAGGCCGTGATGGCCGGCGATGCGGAGCGGCATGCGGTCGCGCAGGCGGGCGTGCACGAGCCGCGCCGCCGCCGCCGCTTCGCTCGGGCTGCGATAGCCGACCAGGACGGAGGCGCTGCCGAGCTGGGGCGGAAGCGCGGCGCCCGCCGCTTCGGCCAAGGCGCCGCGGACCTCTCCGAGCCGCGCTTCGAAATCCGGATCGGCGGCGCCGCCGACGGCGATGGCGAGCAGGGACAGGGGGTTCGTGCCGGACTCGAGCGGCGCGCGGCGCCATTCGGAGCTGCCGTCGTCGGCCGGCAGCGCGGCGATCGCGCCATCCTCGACGACCAGGCGGAAGGCTTCGCCCATCAGCCGGTCGGCGTTGAGCAGGGCGCTGCCGAGCGCGATCTCGGCGGCCAGCGCTGCCGCTTCCGGCGCCGGCGCCGCGCCGAGCGGGCGCACGAGCTGCACGCTTTCCGCGGCTTCGAGCGCGGCGTCGAAGCGGGCCCGCCAGTCGCCGCCCGCCGGGTCGACCCGCGCGGCGGCGAAGCTGGCGGGATCGGACGGCAGCACGACGTGAAGCGCGCCGCCGCCGGCGAGCAAGGCCTCGGCCACGACCAGCTCCGCGCCGGCACCGAGCGCGCCGAAGCCGAAGCCGACCCGGCTCCGCTCCAGAAAGTCGGCTGCCTCCCCGGCCGCGAGCGCGCCGGCGCCGGCGAAATGCACCGAGCGCCGGGGGCGAAGCATGTCGAGCCATGCGGCGGGTTCGCCGAGCGCCTCCTGGATGGCGAGGAACTGGCGCAGCGTCGAGGCATGGTCCTCCCAGGCCAAAGGCGCGGCGGCGACGGCGGCTTCGAGCGCCGTCCGCGCCTCCCCGGTGCGGCCGAGGACGAGCAATGCCTCGGCCTCGGTCGCGGCGCGCCAGTAAGGCGTTTCCGGCTCGTCGGGCTCGCGCGCGATGCGCTCCAGCACCTCGCCCGCAATCTCCCGCGCCTGCTCCACATCGCCCGAAAGCAGCGACAGGGTGGCCGCATTGATCAAGGGATAGGTCCCCGGCTGCAGCGCGGCCGCGCGCCGATAGGCCTCGGACGATGCCAGATAGAAGCGCCGCCGCTCCTCGCCCAAAGCCCGGAGCGCCCGATCCTTGAGCAGACGCCCCTTGACCGTCAGCGCCGCCGGATCGTCCTCCCGGGCGGCATGGCCGCCGGCATTGAACTGATACCAGGCATGATCAAGCGCCCCCGCGCGGGCGAGGGCGATGATCGTGGAGAGAGGGGCGGCGTTCCGCATGGTCAGATCACACCGCCCTCTCTATCATGCAAGCTCTTCTTTCAGAACAACTTCCGATTCCGATGATTCCTCTTCTTCGGGCACGACGGGGCCGGGAGGACCCTGATTTTGGCCATCGGGGTCGATAATGATCGTTACCTCTTTGCCGTTTTGGGCAAGGGGGCCGCGAAGAAAGAGATTGAAGGTATACTCTCGTTTTTCATTCATACCAATTTCGTCGCCCTGATCATTTTTTCTAAAGAAATTAATAATGCGCACTCCGTCCCGGGGCACAGCGTCAACCGGCACATAGGCTTGCTTGGAGTTATAGAATGAATAGTTAGGATCGCGCGGAAGGATAATCTCCTTTCGTTTATCATCAAAATAAACCTTCTCATTGGCAAACACGACGGGGTCATGATCTCTCTTATAAGACGGAGCTTCATCGTCTGGATCTGGATAGTAGAAATACCATTTATCCATATTTAATACTATGGTAAACCAGGACGGCTTGGTAAATTTGATCGATTCGAAATCCAATACGTCGCCGCGGCCACCGACAATATCGTCCGCGAACTCAATCTCCTTTGCGCGAACTTCCGAAGCCCCTAAATCTCCTTCTTTCTTTTGGACACGTATATTTCCATCTCCATCTAAATCTATCATCATGAGATACAAATAGGTTGGCTTATCCGGCTTTCCTTTCCCCCAAACGCTGTTGAGTCGATCACGACGCACCGAGTCTCCATTTCGTTCTGATACCGTAGGCGGCGCAAAACTTGCAGACAGCAATGAGCTGAATAGTTCTTTATCTATTGCACGCATGTCCAAACCTCCATTTCATAGGTGAAGTTGATTTGATAGATGCGCAGTCGCTCTCGCAGATCGGTCAGCATGAAATCGATCAGGCCTTCTGCGGCTACTCGCTGGCGCTCAACTTTCGCGCGCTCGCGTTCAGCATCTTGCCGAGCATCCAGCGCAACCACCGCCAGTACCGCCATGACTAGCATCGCGATCACGGCCGCCGCCGTGACAGCCGTCACGCGTCGCACCCGCCTGCTCGCATCCCGCCGGACCAGGTCGTCCAGCCCCAGCCCGATGATGCCGGTGACGAGCTTCAGCAGCCCAAGTGGCTGCCGTCCTGCCGCGGCGCGGCTCATGCCAGGTGCCGTCCTCGCCGAACACGCGGAGCGCCTTGGGGAAGCAGTCGGGAGGTCGCCGTCGAGGATCGCGGCGAGGATCGGGCGTCGGGATGGAGGCGGCGGAAGGTTTCGACCTCCTCGGCGACCCAGAGGGAGGCGGCGGCGTGCGGCGAGCAGAGGATGATCAGGGCCCCCGACTGGACGAGCGCGGCGCGGACCGCGCGGCGACTCGCAGCCGGCCAGGCGGCGTGGGATGCGATAGGCTTCGAGCCTGCGGCGGAGCCGGGCGGCCGCGGCCGCGTCCTTGTGGCTATAACTGAGGAAGGCCGTGTAGCGAATGTCCGCTTGTGCCGGTTCCGCCATCAGAACCCCCGGTCCCGAAAGGCAGGCCCAGTTCCCCGCCTCACTGGGAAAGACTGACAGATTGGAAGAGTAGGAACAATGATTCTTTGGGCGTACGAAGTCGTTGTTGCCCCTCATTCGCTATGGACGCGATTTACAGCCACGACTTGGAGATAAGAACGACGACCACGATCACCGCTTCTGTCGCAAGGGGAGGCAATGATCGTGGTAAAAGACAAATCGCCAATTGTTTATCCGCGGCCCCCCGATAAACCCTTGGGAAGGCGTTCAATTCACGGGGGTCCTTGGTTCTGCCCGTCAGGGTCGATGGTGTCCAAACTCGCAGTGTTACGATAGCGGATTTCGAAACCATAAGTTCTAAGTTGTGGATGACGTATTGTATTCCCGTTTTCGCTGGTAAAATAGTTAATGCAACGGAAAGCATTTGCTCCGAATTGTGCGCTGTTGAGTATAAGTCCCTCGTAAAAGGCACGATTCTCGTCAAAATGCATGCTTCCCGTGCCCGTTAACAGGGGTTTGCTTTCATGAAAATGTATCGGATCGAAATCCTCTACTGGCTTGTTATCAATGAAGCTACAATTCGGCTTATCCATTACGACATACAGATAACATGGGGCGTACCAGATTATACCAGTAAAATTATAACCATCGTCGTATTGTGTATCCCCGCCACGGGCCGCGCCCAAGAGCATTTGGGCAGTTACGTCCGCAGTTGTAAGGTTTCTCCTTGCAAACAGTTGCTTTCTTATTTCTATACCTTGACTCATGCCAACGTATAACATGTAAACATCATTTGGGTCTTGGGGCGGGGTGCCAGCAGGTGGAGGGTCATAAACGCGCGCGCCGTGGGACGGTATTGTGGAAAACTGGCTGACTGCTTTCGTGGTTGGGGGGAGGAATAAGACACTTGGCATTATACTTCCTTTCCGAAAAAGGGTGTCGGTTGACCTTGCCTGCCCCGCTTGCATGGAAATACGTGAATCACGGATCCGGCTCATGGAGATCGGCGGTTGGCACCTAACATCTTCCGGATGACCGCTATCGTGATGACCATCACGCCGGCCGGGCTCATCCCATTCGGGTGTCCCGAAGGGGCGATGGAGTTATGGAAAGTTGGGCAGCCGCTCCGGGCAACGCTTTATGAAGCAAATATCAATGTCGGCGCCCGTTTCCGTATCGCATCTGCAGCGCGGCAAGCTGCCGACTCAACTGGAGGTGTTCTGGCGACGACGCGCCATTTCGCAACAGAGTACCGTTGAAGAGTTGTCGCGCGGCATGAAGTGCGCCCGCTGCTTCATTGCGGCGCCCGGTATCCAGGAACAGCTCGGCACGATTAGCTTCGATTCTCGTGGCTTGGTCGCGCCAGTCGATATTATCGGAATCGATGGTCAGCAGCCGCATCATGCCTGCTCGTGCTTCGTCTAGCAGGACTGAGGCACGCGCATATTGGTGCAATTGCATATCAATCCGACCTAGCGTGCGCGTGGCAATCATGATCATATAGTAATAGGCGCGATTGTGAGGGTCTTCGTTTGCCAGCTGCCTAAGAATTTGCA
The DNA here is from genome assembly GCA_019239785.1 of Sphingomonadaceae bacterium. GTDB lineage: Bacteria > Pseudomonadota > Alphaproteobacteria > Sphingomonadales > Sphingomonadaceae > Allosphingosinicella. The sequence goes on along the minus strand of JAFAZM010000336.1, from coordinate 6,690 downwards.
GACTTTGCTGCCGCTCTTCATAGGCTTCCCTATAGCGATGCTCGAAATACAAGGTGTCTGATACCCAACCGTGAGCATCCGCGGATTCAGAACGCCATCTTCGATTCGATGGCTCCAGTTGCGCCACACGGTCGAACCACATTCGGGAAATTTCAAAATGTCGGCGCGCCTCTTGATAGCGCCCAAACGCCATGTGGGCGATCCCGAGATCGCTCTCGGAAAAAGCCAACTCCCCGAGGTATCTTGGCTGGTTCGGCCGCAATCGGTTGATCCGTTCCGCTTCGGAGCGATATCGCCGATAGGCCATGAGCGCAGCGGAATTATTGCCGCGCATTTGATCTATGCTCGCCAGCCAGTATTCGCTTTGCGCGTGTCCGAAGATGCGCTCCGGATCATTGGGCGCACGGGCGAGTAGCTCGCCGGTAATCCGATGTGCCTCACGGAAGGCTCGAAGAGCCGCTGGCACATGACCGAGCACTCTTTCGTCCTCGCCGAGGGCATGGAGGATACGCGCGCGACGCTCGAGCGAATCTGGGCTCAGACCGCCCAAGGGCGCCGGCTCCGCATAATATGCGAAGGCGCGCCGGTTTACGTCGATCATGATCCCAACGTTGCCGACCCCCCGCAGCTTGTCACGCAGATCGGTCAGGAGATATTCGATCAATCCTTCGGCGCCGGCCCGTTGCCGCTCCGCCTCGGCGCGCTGTGCTTCGGCTTCCCGCCGAGCCTCGAAAGCGAGAATCGCGAGCACCGCCATCACCACCGTCCCGATCAGCGCCAGAGTGCCGAGCGTGGTGATCCGCCGCACCCTGCGGCTGGCATCCCGCTGGACGAGGTCGTCCAGCCCCAGCCCGGTGATGCCGGCGACGAGCTTCAGCAGACCCAAGTGGCTGCCGTCCTTGCCGCGCCGCAGGTCCGTCGCGAGCGGCTCATGCCAGGTGCCGTCCTGGCCGTAGGCGCGCAACGCCTTGGGGAAGCAGTCGGCGGGGTCGCCGTCGAGGATCGCGGCGAGGATCGGGCGGTCGGGGTGGAGGCGGCGGAAGGTCTCGATCTCCTCGGCGACCCAGAGCGAGCCGGCGGCGTGCGGCGAGCAGAGGATGATCAGGGCGCCCGACTGCGCCAGCGCGGCGCGGACCGTCTCGCTGAGGTCGGTCGCCGCGGGGAGCTCCTCGCGGTCGCGGAAGATCGGCCAGAGCCTGGGTGGGACTGGGCCGTACGGCGAGTCCTTGCCGACCAGGCGGCGCGGGATGCGATAGGCTTCGAGCCTGCGATGGAGCCGCCCGGCGGCGGCGGCGTCCTTGTGGCTGTAGCTGAGGAAGGCCGTGTAGCGAATATCCGCACGTGCCGGTTCCGCCATCAGAACCCCCCGCTTCCGGGCGCGGGCCCCGTTCCCGCGCTCGCCGGGAAGACTGGCAGATCGGAAGTACAGGCACAAGTGCCCGCTAAGTCTTTTCCCGAAGAGGCGGCGTGACCATTGTCACGCGTTGCGGGCTGATCTCGCGAACACTTGCGCCTCGACTTTTCCGCTCGGGCGGGCGAACGGCCCGGTTCCGGCGTGGGACGTTCCGAAAAGCGCGCAAAATCGCCGCTATTGGCAAGGCTCCTGTGAAGGCGCACTATCCCGCCGAGACGAATCGCGGTGAGGCGACGAAGGAAATAAGTGTGGCGGACAAAGGTGTGGGGATGAAGAGATGGGCCGCAGGCGCCGCGGCCCTCTTCTGGCCGGCGGCGGCATGGGCGCAGGAGAGTTATTCGGATCCGCAGGGCTCCGGCGTAATCGTCTCGGCGGTGCGCTGGCTCGAGGGCACCTTGCTCGGCACGATCGCCACCGTAGTCGCGGTGATCGCGGTCGCCTCGGTCGGCCTGCTGATGCTCACCGGGCGGATCAACTGGCGCTACGGCGCCACCGTCATCCTCGGCTGCTTCATCCTGTTCGGCGCCGCAAGCATCGTCGCGGGGATCCAGTCGACCGCCAGCCTCGGGCGATAGATAGGTTTCGGCCCTTATGAACGGCATCGAACGGGATACGTTGTTCGTGGCATTGACGCGGCCGCAGATGTTCGCGGGCGTGACCTATTCCTATTTCATCGCCAATGCGGTGATCGCGACCGAATTGTTCCTGATCTTCAAGTCGATCTGGGCGCTCGGCATCGCTTTGATCGTCCATCTGGTCGGCGTGATCATGTGCCTGCGCGAGCCGCGCGCCTTCGACCTCTGGCTGACCAGGGTCAGCAGGACGCCGCGCGTCCGCAACCACAAGATCTGGCGATGCAACTCCTATCGCGCCTGAGCCCCGACGAGAAAGCGGCGGCCCGCGAGAAGCCGGCGGGCTTCCATCTGCCTTATGCGCGCCACGTCGACGATCACACGATCGAGACCCGTGACGGCCTCTTGATGCAGGTGATCCACCTGCGCGGCCTTTTGTTCGAGACCGCGGACACGGACGAGATCAACTACCGCAAAAGGCTGCGCGACGCGATGCTGCAGTCGATCGGCTCGTCGCGCTTCGCCCTCTATCACCATATCGTCCGCCGCCGGATCGATGCCGAGCTGCAGGGCGATTATGGCGACGATTTCTCGCAGCGGCTGGATGCGCTCTGGCGGGCTCGGCTGGCGACCAAGAAGCTCTACGTCAACGAGCTGTTCCTGACCCTGATCCGGCGCCCGCTCCAGGGCCGGGCCGGCGGCTTCGATCGCCTCCGCGACCTGCTCGGCCGGGCCTCGACGAACGAAGCTGGGGCCGCCGACGCCTATGAGCTGCGCCAGCTCGACGCCGCCCGCGACGCCCTGATCGCGGCGCTGGGCAATTACGAGCCGCGCCTGCTCGGCGTCTATGCGACGCCGCAGGGGCCCTGCTCGGAGCCCCTCGAATTCCTTTCCACGCTCTACAATGGCGAGATGCGGCCGGTGCTGCTGCCGATGCAGGATCTCGGCGCCTATCTTCCCTACCGCCGGGTCAGCTTCGGCCAGGAGACGGTGGAGCTCGGCCCGGCCGGCCCCTCCCCCCGCTCCTTCCTCGGCCTGGTCTCGATCAAGGATTATCCGGGCCAGACCGCGCCCGGCATGCTGGACGAATTGCTGCGGCTGCCGTTCGAATTGGTGATCTCGCAGAGCTTCGGCTTCGTCGACCGCCAGGCCGCGCTGTCGCGGATGAACCTGGCGCTGCGGCGGATGCGCTCGGCCGAGGACGAGGCGGTGAGCCTGCGCGCCGAACTCTCCAGCGCCAAGGACGAGGTCGCCGCCGGCCGCGCCGGCTTCGGCGAGCATCATATGACGGTCGCGATCCGCGCGGAGACGCCGGCCGGGGTCGACGAGGGCGTCGCCGAGGCGCAGGCGGCGCTGGCCGATCTCGGCATCATCGCGGTGCGCGAGGAGATCGCGCTGGAGCCCGCCTTCTGGGCGCAATTCCCTGGCAATTTCAAATATATCGCGCGGCGCGGCCTGGTTTCGACCGGCAATTTCGCGGGATTGGCGAGCGGCCACAACTTCCCGCTCGGCCAGGCCGAGGGTAATCATTGGGGGGACGCGGTCACCCTGCTCGAGACGACTGCGGCCGGGCCTTATTATTTCAACTTCCACCAGGGCGATCTCGGCAATTTCACCGTGATCGGGCCGTCCGGCTCGGGCAAGACGGTGGTGCTGAACTTCCTGTTGGCGCAGGCGCGCAAGTTCCGCCCGCGGATCATCTTCTTCGACAAGGACCGCGGCGCCGAGCTCTTCATCCGCGCGATCGGCGGCCGCTACGATCTGCTGCGGCCGGGCACGCCATCCGGCCTCAACCCGCTCCAGCTCGACGACAATCCGGTCAACCGCCAGTTCCTGATCGACTGGCTCGCCTTGCTCGCGGGCGGCGCCGACATCGACGAGATCGCGCGGATCAAGGATGCGGTCGACGCCAATTTCGGCCAGCCGGTCGAGCACCGGCGGCTGCGCCACCTCGCGGAGCTGTTCCGCGGCGGCCAGCGGCCGCACGGCGCCGATCTCTGGTCGCGGCTGAAGCCCTGGTGGGGCGACGGCGAGCGCGCCTGGCTGTTCGACAATCCGCTCGACAAGACCGACCTCGCCGCCGAATCGGTCGGCTTCGACATGACCTCGATCCTCGACGATCCGGCGATGCGCTCGCCGGCGATGATGTATCTGTTCCATCGGGTCGAGGAGCGGCTGGACGGCAATGCGGCGATCATCGTCGTCGACGAAGGCTGGAAGGCGCTCGACGACGGCGTCTTCGTGCGGCGGATCAAGGATTGGGAGAAGACGATCCGCAAAAGGAACGGCATCGTCGGCTTCGCCACGCAAAGCGCGCAGGACGCGCTGGAGAGCCGGATCGCAAGCGCGATCATCGAGCAGGCGGCGACCCAGATCTTCATGGCCAATCCCAAGGCGCGCGCGGACGATTATATCGGCGGCTTCGGCCTCACCCCGCACGAATATGAATTGGTGCGCACCCTGCCCGACAACGCCCATTGCTTCCTGGTCAAGCATGGCGCCGAGAGCGTGGTGGCGCGGCTGAACCTCACCGGCGAGCGCGACCTGCTCACCATACTTTCGGGGCGCGAGCGCACCGTGCGGCTGCTCGACGAGATAAGGGCCGAGCGCGGCGACGATCCGGCCGACTGGATCCCGCGCCTGCTGGAGGTCGCATGACCTGCCCCGCCTTCGCGCCGGACGGCGGCTTCGTCGCCACCGTGCTGAACTATGTCGATTGCCAGGCGCAGGCGATCGGCGGCGGCGGCTATCAGGCGCTGGCGACGCCGGGCTCGACGCTGTCGCTGGTGCTGACCGGCCTGCTCACCTTGTTCGTCGCCTTGTTCGGCTACCGTCTGCTGTTCGGCCATACGCCGGGCGTGCGCGACGGCGTGCTCGCCTTGGTCAAGATCGGCATCGTGCTTGCGCTGGCGACGAGCTGGGCCGCCTACCGCATCCTCATCTACGATGTTGCCCTGCGCGGCCCGGCCGAGCTCGCCGCCGATATCGGCCGCCCGGCCGGCCTGCCCGGCGCGAGCGGCGGCCTGGTCTGGCGGCTCGACAATGTCGACCGGCTGATCCTCACCATGACCGATCTCGGCGAAGGGATCGTCGATGCGACGCACCCGGCGGCGCCGTATCTGACGCCGGGGCCGGCGACCGGGGTGACGCCCGCGACGCCGGCCGGCGAAGGCGCGCGGCCGCAAAATTTCGCCGCGACCGGCTTCGCCTTCGCCCGCATCTTCTATTTGGCCGGCGCCGCTGGCGCGCTCGCCGCCCTGCGCGCGATCGCGGGCCTGCTGCTGGCGCTCGGCCCCTTCTTCATCGCCTTCCTCCTGTTCGACGGCACGAGGGGCCTGTTCGAAGGCTGGCTGCGCGTGCTCGGCGGCGCCGCGCTCGGCGCGCTCGGCACCTCGGTGCTGCTCGGGGTCGAGCTTGCCTTGCTCGAGCCGCGCCTCGCTTATCTGATCTCGCTTCGCACCGCCGGCTATGCGGTGCCGGGCGCCGCGGTCGAATTGATGGTGATCGCCCTGGTCTTCGCCTTGGCCCTGGTGGCGATGCTGATCGCCACCGCGCGCGTCGCCTACGGTTTCCGCTTCCCGCCGGCCTGGCGCATCCTGTGGGCGCCGGCGGCGCCGGGACTGCGGACCGAGGAATCGCGCTTCGCCTTCACCCGCGAGCTGGCGCCGGCCGGCGCCGAGCGCTCCCGCGCCGCCGCCGTCGCCGACGCGGTCGCCGCCACCCAGCGCCGCGAGGCCGGCCCGGTCACCGCGGTCGCCGAGGCCGGCAGTGCCGGCCAGCGCTCGGCGCCCCGCCCCGCCGCCGCCCGTGACGAGCCGCCGCCACCGCCGCTGCCGCTCGGCCAGAGCTTCCGCCGCACCCGCAACCGCGCGTCGGGAAGCGCCGGACGAAGGGATCGCCGGCCATGAACAAGCAGGCACGCGAGGCGCTCGACGCTTATTATGTCGAGGCGGACAGCTGGGCGAAGGACAAGCAGGAAGGGCTGAAGACCTCGCGCCGCAGCGCCTGGATCGTCGCCTGGTGCGCGGTCGCGGTCGCGGTGCTGGAGGCGATCGCCCTGGTCGTGCTGATGCCGCTGAAGACGGTCGAGCCCTATACCTTGCTGGTCGACCGCAACACCGGCTTCGTCCAGGCGCTGACCCCACTCGACCCGCAGCGCATCTCCGGCGACGCGGCGCTGACCCAGAGCTTCCTCGTCCAATATGTGATCGCGCGCGAGAGCTTCGACATCGACACGATCCAGAACAGCTACCGCAAGGTCGCGCTCTGGTCCGCCGAGCAGGCGCGCAACGACTATCTCGCCGCCACCCAGCCTTCGAACCCACAAAGCCCGCTCACCGCCTATCCGCGCACGACCGTGATCGAGACGCGGGTGAAGAGCGTGTCGCCGATGGGGCCGAACACCGCTCTGGTCCGGTTCGAGACGCAGCGGCGCGACGCCGGCGGCCAGGCGCAGCCGCCGCAATCCTGGGTCGCGGTGATCCGCTACCGCTATTCGGGCGAGCCGATGAGCGTCGAGGACCGGTTCGTGAACCCGCTCGGCTTCCAGGTGGTCCATTATCGCCGCGACGCCGAGGCGCTGCCGCCCGAGCCCGAGCCGGTGCCGCCGCCGGCGACCGCGGTGCCGGTGGCGAAGCCGCCGGTGGTGGTCGTGCCCGTCCGGCCGGCGCCCGCGCCGCAGCGGCCGGCGCAGCCCGAGCCGCA
>JAFAZM010000243.1 GCA_019239785.1 Sphingomonadaceae bacterium | reverse complement strand
GTCGAGCTTGATCTTGTCCACCGGGAAGCGGCGCAGGCAGGACAAGGAGGAATAGCCGGTGCCGAAATCGTCGAGGACGATGCGGAAGCCGTCGCGGCGCAATTCCTGGATCGTCGCGCCGCACAGCGAGCCATGCTCGATGAACAGGCTTTCGGTGATCTCGAGCTCGAGCTGCGAGGGCGCCACCCCCTCCTCCTCGGCGATCGCGCGCAGCCTGTCGGCGAAGCGCGGGGCGCGGAACTGGACCGGCGAGAGGTTCACCGCGACGTTGAGCGAGGGCCAGAGCCGCGCCATCTTGCAGGCGTCGCGGAAGGCATGCTGGCCGAGCTCGTCGATCACGCCGCATTCCTCGGCGATCGGGATCAGCTCGTTGGGCGCGATCGAGCCCAGCGCCGGATGATCCCAGCGGATCAGGCCTTCGAGGCCCATCACCTTGCCGCTGCTGCCGATGATCGGCTGGAAATGGAGATCGAGCCCGTCGCCGTCGCGCAGCTGGCTGCGCAGCGAGGATTCGATCTGGTCGCGGCGCTGGACGTCGGCGTCCATCGCCTCGGTGAAGATGCGGAAGCAGTCGCGGCCGGCCGCCTTGGCGCGGTACATGGTGATGTCGGCCTTGCGCAGCAGCTCCGAGGCCTCGGCAACCTCCTTGCTCGCGAAGACGGCGCCGATCGAGACGCCGACCCGCGCCTCGCGCTCGCCGATGCAGAAAGGCTTGCGGATCACCGAGATGATCCGCTCGCACAGGCGCCGGACGTCGGCCTCGCCCTTGGGGCTGACCTGGACGATCGCGAATTCGTCGCCGCCGATACGGGCGACGGTGTCGGTCTCGCGCAGCAGGGAGCGCAGCCGCTCGCCGACCTCCTGGACGAGCTTGTCGCCGGCATTGTGGCCGAGCGTGTCGTTGACCTGCTTGAAGCGGTCGAGGTCGAGCATCAGCAGCGCGACCTGCTCGCCCGAGCGGCGGTAGCGGGTCAGCGCCTGGCCGAGCCGGTCCTCGAGCAAGGCGCGGTTGGCGAGGCCGGTCAACTGGTCGTGCAGCGCCTGGTGCTGGGCGCTCGCTTCGCGCGTCTCCAGCTCGTCGACCAGGTCGACCAGCGACTTGTAGAGGAAGGACATGACGAGGATGACGGCCACGGCCGAGGTGAGCGCGATCGGCCAGATCGAGCTGAACAGCTCGAACCGGCTATTGGCGTCGTCCTTCAATATGCTGACGGTGGCGAAGTTCGTCAGGACGAGCGTCGCCACGGCAGCCGATACGATAGGAGGGCCGACTTTCCGGGAATATCTCAACAAACGCGTCTCCCCCGAGAGACGGAGGAAATACCAGCCTAGCAGTTAACAAATTGCGCACCCTGAGCGGCGGTTTGGCGCCTATTCGACGGCCCTTTTCGCAGCCGCGATCGAACGCGCGATGTCCTTTCAGCCGGAGGCGCAAGCCTGCCACACAAAAATCCGTGTGTGGCAGGAGCCTCGCGCAGACTGATGGCGAGATTAAGGCGGCGGAGCTCGGCGCGGAACAAATCTGCACGCAAAGCATTGATTTCCCTACGAGCGAGGAGGGGACCATGCCGTCGAGCGCGATGATGGGTGGCGGAGCCGGCGAGCTCACGCCGAAGACCGGGAAATATGTTCCCGAGAGCGCCGCGCGCCCGCTCGCAAAACGCGCCTTCGTCCCTTTCCTCATCTCCGCCCGACCCCCGCCCGTGCGCCGCGCGCCCCGGCCCGCCGCCGCAGCGCCGCCCCGCCTCCGGCTGGTCGCCCCGGCCTGAAACGGCGTCATCCCGGCCAAGGTCGAACTCGCGAAGCCTACCGCGCCGGCAATTGCGGCGGGCGGCCGCTCAGCGCCGGGTTCGGCGTCTCGTGGCGGCTGCGCAGCCAGGCGGTGCCGATCAATGCGGCCAGGATCACGAACAGCAGGATTCCGGTGACGAACAGGCAGCCGCCGCTGCTGCGGGCCTCGCGCGGCGGTGCCCCGGCGTCGATCGCCGTCGTCTTGTCGTCGGCCGGGGAAGGATCGTTCGGCTGGCTGCTCATGGCCGTTGAACCCGTGCGGCGGAAGCCCGGTTCCTGCCGCTGATCCAGGTTGCGACGCTTTGGCCCGGCGCGGCGGCCGGTCCGCTCAGCCTTGCTCGGGGCCCCCCGGAATCGAGAAATCCACTCCCTGCGCCAGCGGCAGGTCGCGGCCGAAATTGATCGTGTTGGTCGCCCGCCGCATATAGGTCCGCCAGGCGTCGGAGCCGCTCTCGCGGCCGCCGCCGGTCTCCTTCTCGCCGCCGAAGGCGCCGCCGATCTCCGCGCCCGAGGGGCCGATATTGACGTTGGCGATGCCGCAATCCGAGCCGGCGGCGGAGAGGAACGTCTCCGCCTCGCGCAGGTCGGTGGTGAAGATCGCGGAGGCGAGGCCCTGCGGCACCGCGTTCTGCAATGCGATCGCCTCGTCGAGCGCGGCATAGCGAAGCACGTAGAGGATCGGCGCGAAGGTCTCGCGCACCATCACCTCCGCCTGGCCCGGCATCTCGACCAGAGCCGGACGAACGTAATTGCCCTCGATCGGATCGCCGCCATGGACGAGGCCGCCGGCGGCACGCGCTTCGGCGAGCGCCGCCTGCATCGCTGCGACCGCCTCCCGGTCGATCAGCGGGCCGACCAGCACGCCCGCCTCGAGCGGATCGCCGATCCGGACGCCGGACCAGATCTGCTTCAGCCGCCCCACCAGCCGGTCGTAGATCGATTCGTGCACGAGCAGCCGCCGCAGACTCGTGCAGCGCTGCCCGGCCGTGCCCATCGCCGCGAACGCGATCGCCCGCTCGGCGAGGTGGAGATCGGCCGAGGGTGCGACGATCATCGCATTGTTGCCGCCGAGCTCGAGCAGGCTCCGCCCAAACCGCGACGCGACGCGCGGGGCGAGCGCCCGTCCCATCCGGGTCGAGCCGGTCGCCGAGACCAGAGGCACCCGGGGATCGTCGGCGAGCGCCTCGCCGGTCTCGCGCCCGCCCTGCACGATCTCGAGCAGGCCGGCCGGCGCCCCGCCGAACCTCTCCGCCGCGCGCGCGAACAACCGCCCCACCATTTCGGCGCAGACCGGCGTCTTCTCCGACGGCTTCCAGACCAATGCATCGCCGCAGACGAAAGCGAGGCAGGCATTCCACGCCCAGACCGCGACCGGGAAGTTGAACGCCGAGATCACGCCGACCACGCCGAGCGGATGCCAGGTCTCCATCATCCGGTGGCCGGGCCGCTCGGTGGCAATGGTGAGCCCGTACAATTGCCGGGAAAGCCCGACAGCGAAATCGCAGATGTCGATCATCTCCTGGACCTCGCCCAGGCCCTCGGAGAGGATCTTGCCGCATTCCCGGCTGACCAGGCGGCCGAGAGTCTCCTTCTCCTCGCGCAGCACCTCGCCGAACAGGCGCACCAATTCGCCGCGCCGCGGCGGCGGCACCTTCCGCCAGGCGAGGAAGGCCTGGTGCGCGCGCCCGACCGCGGCGGCGACGGCGTCGCGGTCGGCGATCTCGACCCGCCCGAGCTCAGCGCCGTCGCCTGGCGAAACCGACACCAGCATGTTCAGGCGAGCCGGTCGTTGAGCGCCAGGGCCGCCAGCGGATTGCGCGCCTTGGCGGCGCCGATGAAGAAGGCGAAGACGTCGCGGGGCCGCACCTCGGCCGGTGCCTCGCTGGCATAGTCCAGGCCGGCCGGGCTCTCCCCCGCCCCCCATTGCTTCACCCTTGCGGCCCAGAGATCGAGCTCGGCCGGGCTGTAGCCGAGCGCCTCCTCCTCGCGCGCGCATTGCAGGCGCGCATAGACGAAGTCGGCGGAAAGGTCGGCGATCTGCGGATAGCTTTCGTGCGCGGCGATCACGATCGCGACGTTGGCGGCGCGCGCCATCGCCACGAACTCGCGGCACTTGAAGCTTTCATGGCGCGGCTCGATCGCATGGCGAAGCCCGATGCCGTCGCGGCTGGTCGGCAGCAGCAGCAGGAAATCGCGCATCTCCTCGGCGTCGAACTTCTTGGTCGGCGCCAATTGCCAGAGGATCGGGCCGAGCTTGTCGCCAAGCTCGGTGAAGCCCTGCGCGCAGAACTTGCCGATCGATTCCGCGCCTTCGCTCAGCACCCGCCTGTTGGTGCAGAAGCGCGACGCCTTGACCGCGAACTTGAAGCCGTCGGGCACCATCTTCGCCCATTTCGCGAACAAAGCCGGCGACTGGGTGCGGTAATAAGTGGCGTTGATCTCGGTCGCGTTCAGCCGGGTGCCGAGATAGTCGAGCTGCTTCGCCCTGGGCACGTTCGGCGGATAGAAGCTCTCCCGCCAGGGGTCGAAGTCCCAGCCGCCGATGCCGATCCGGATCGCGCCCTCAGCCGGCATGGATGCCGGTCGGAAAGCGCGCGAAATCGGCTTGGGTCACGAGGTCGATCTCCGCGCGGCAGGCAGGATAGGCCGGATGGTCCGGCGCGATCCGCCCATAGGTCGGCGTCATCGTGTCGTCGAGCCTGAGCAAGGCGAACGGGCAGGACGCGGGGACCAGCTGCGAGCCATGGCCGACGAGCAGGGTGGTGAGGATGCCGTAGAGCGACCCCTTGATCGTCGGCCGGCCGAGGATCGCCAGCCGGTACTGGCCGTCCTCGCTGGTCACCAGATAGATGTGGCCGGACATGTGCGGCATCGAGACCTGGCCGTGCTGGACGAAGCCGTCGGGCCGCTCCGATTCCGAGAAGGTGAGGCAGGAGCAGGCCGGATCCCAGGCGATGGTGGTGAGATAGGCGTAGAGGCCGGGATCGGGCCCGAACAGCGGCCGCAAGGTCCAATAGCGGCCTTCGAGCCAGCGCACCGCATTGTGGTTGTAGCCGCCGAGCGTGTCCGATGCGGATTCGCCGGCAGGCGCCGGCGCGAGATTGCCGCGGAGCGAGGTGCCGAGCGCCTCCTCCAGCCGGATCACCGTCGCCAGCGTGAAGGACCGGCGTCCCGCCAGCGCTTTCTCCAGCGTGGAGATGCTGATCTTCGCGAGATCGGCGAGCGCCTGGCGCGAGATCCGGCGCCGCGCCAGCTCCTCGCGCACCTTCTGGGCGATCTCCTCGGCGCGTTTCTCGTCCAGCCACTCGCCCTGCAACACGGCTTCACCCCTCGCCCACTCCGTACCGATCCGCACATATCCGCACGCATCCGCAATTGCCAGCCGCCGGACGCCGCTTTTGGCGGTTTGCGGCAGAAGAATCGGGACAATGATCGTGGCTGTCCGGATCGGCCGGGCCTAATCGGCAGGCGTCGTTCCAACGGAGTCGTCCCGATGTTGTCCCCGGTCCCCTGGTCTTTCCGGCGCGGCCACAACCAGGCGCCATCCAAGACGATGCAATCCGGCGGCCGGCCGCACGCGACGCGTGCCGCGCGTTCGAGGGAGTGAGGACGATGCGCAGCTCCATGTTCGCCAGGTTCGACCGGGAGACGATCCATCACCGCGAGCCGCCGGCGCGGCGCCTCGCGGTCATCCTCTCCTTGCTCTTCCTCCTCTCGCTCGCCGCCGTCGCCACGGTCACCACCGTGCGGAAGAACGGCGAGGAGCAATCCCCCCGCGTCGCCATCGCAGACCTTTCCGCCAGCGCGACGCACTGAGGTCGGCACCCCCAAGCACCGCGTAGCAGAGCACAGCGCGTTATTCCTGACCCGCTCATCCTGAGTAGCCGGTGAGCCTGTCGAACCGGCGTATCGAAGGACGCACTGACCCAGAGGGTCCTTCGATACGGGCCTTCGCCAAGCTCAGTCCCTACTCAGGATGAGCGATCTGGGTCGCATCAAAGGCACGGCGCCCTATCGCTTCCCTCGCGCGCACGCCGCGCCCGCCTCTGCACGATTTCTGCACGACATGAATGCCGCCTCTCCTCCGGCCCCGGATCAAGGCTGAACGCCGCACCTCTATCCCCCTCCGCATCGCCACGAACGGGGAATGACGATGCGCTACACCTTCCTGCTCAAGCTGGCCGGAGCGCTGCTGCTCGTGGCTTTGGCCGATCTGCTCTTCTGGTTCCAGCTTGTGGGCTCGACCCTCGGCCTGTTCGCGCTCGCGGTGCTGACCGTCCTGCTCTGCATCCGCGTCGAGATCCTCGCGCGCTGGCCCTCCCGGATCGCCGCCGGCACAGCCCTGGTCTTCGCGCTCGCTCTGGCGGTCGATCCCGGTCCGCTCGCCTTGCTCCTCTTCACCCTGGCGATCACGCTCGCGGCCTTGCTGCCGCGGACCATGGGCTTCGACGACGGCCGGCGCTGGGCGCTGCGCCTCATCATCCACGGCCTGATGAGCGTGGTGGGGCCGTTCCGCGACCTCATGCTCACCGGCCGCGCACGGCGGCGGCGGCCGGCACTCGGGCTGCGCGGCAAGGCGCTCACCTTGCTCCTGCCGCTGGCCGGCTCGATCCTCTTCCTCGCCTTGTTCGCCCAAGCCAATCCGCTGATCGGCGACGCGCTCGCCAGGATCGAGCTCTGGCCCGATCTCGACGCGCTCACCGTCGTGCGGATCGTCTATTGGGCGCTGGTCTTCACCGCGATGTGGAGCCTGCTGCGCCCGTCGCGCTTCGCTCTGTGGCGGGCGGTCGCCCCAGCGACCGGCGAGATCGCCCTGCCCGGCGTCACCCCGGGCTCGGTGACGCTCTCCCTCCTCGCCTTCAACCTGATCTTCGCGCTGCAGAACGGGCTCGATCTCGCCTTCCTGTGGAGCGGCGCCGCGCTGCCGGCCGGGATGAGCTTCGCGGAATATGCCCATCGCGGCGCCTATCCCCTGATCGCCACCGCCTTGCTCGCCGGCCTGTTCGTGCTCGTCACCCTGCGGCCCGGCACGGCGACTGCGGCCTCGCGGCCGATCCGGCTTCTGGTCACCCTGTGGACGCTGCAGAACGTGCTGCTGGTGGCGTCGACGATGCTGCGCACGGTCGACTATATCCAGGCTTATTCGCTGACCGAGCTGCGCATCGCCGCCTTGATCTGGATGGGGCTGGTGGCGCTCGGCCTGGTCCTGATCTGCGTGCGGCTGCTCCGCGCGAAGAGCGGCGCCTGGCTGGTCAACGCGAACCTGCTCGCCGCGGGCATCGTCCTCGGCGCCTGCTGCTGGCTCGATCTCGGCGCGATCGCCGCCGGCTGGAACGTCCGCCACGCCCGCGACGTCGGCGGCACCGGCGCCGCGCTCGACCTCTGCTACCTGCACCAGCTCGGTCCGGCCGCCCTGCCCGCCCTGGTCTCGCTCGAAGCGCGGCCGCTGCCCCGGGAGCTGCGCGACCGGGTGCAATGGGTGCGCAGCCGGATGATGGCGCAGCTCGCGCGGAGCCAAAGCGATTGGCACGGCTGGACGTTGCAGGGGGCCCGCCGCCTCGCCGCTGCCGAAGCCGCGGCCGCCGCCCTGCGCCTTCCGGTCCGCCGCGACGAGGACCGGGAATGCGACGGCCGGCCGACCCCGCCACCGCCGCCGATCGCGTCGCGCGACGATGCGCCCGTGAACGAGGCCCCGGCGATCGCGACGGTGGCCCCGGAGGCCGTGCCGCCGGTGCCGCCGCCTGCGCCGGCCCCGGCCCGGCCCAGGCCTTTGACAGCCCGCCCCGCCCGGTGACAGACATGTACGCGATGAGCCACCGCATACTGATCGTCGACGACGACCCGCACATCCGCCAGGTGCTGAGCTTCGCGCTCGGCAAGGCGGGGATGACGACCGCCGAGGCGGGCGACGGCGAGAGCGCGCTCGGGGCGATCGCGGCCGAGCGGCCCGACCTCGTCGTGCTCGACATCAACATGCCGCGGATGAACGGCCTCGACCTGTGCCGGAAATTGCGCGCGACCGACGATCTGCCGATCCTCTTCCTCTCCTCGCGCGACGACGAGATCGACCGCGTGCTCGGGCTGGAGCTCGGCGGCGACGATTATGTGGTGAAGCCGTTCAGCCCGCGCGAGGTGGTCGCCCGGGTCAGCGCGATCCTGAAGCGCGGCGGCCGCGCGCTCGAGCGCGCCGGGGCGCAGCGGAGCGTCAGCCACGGCCGGCTGCGGCTCGACCCGCAAAGCTGGGAGGCGCGCTGGGACGAATCCCTGGTCGCCGTCACCGTCACCGAGTTCCAGCTCCTGCTCCTGCTCGCCAGCCATCCGTCCCAGGTCTTCACCCGCGACGCGATCATCGACCGGCTGCACGGCCCCGGCTTCGCGATCACCGACCGCACGATCGACAGCCACATCCGCAATTTGCGGGCCAAGCTCGGCGCCCTCGGCGGCAGCGACGCGATCGAGACGAGGGCCGGGATCGGCTACCGGATCGGGCCCTGCCGGGGCGCGCCCGCTTGATCCGAGCGGCCAAGGATTTCCTGAAGCGCTTCTGGCCGCGCCTGAAGCTGCGCACCATCCTCTTCGCCACCCTGCTCTTCGTCGCCGCCTTGCCCGGCTTCGGGGCCGTGTTCCTCCGCGTCTACGAGAACACCCTGGTCCGGCAGACCGAGGCGGAATTGATCGCCCAGGGGGCGGTGCTGGCAAGCGCCTATCGCAGCTTCTGGACCGGCGGCGCGCCGTCGGAGGCGCCGCCCTTCCCGATCCTCCCCGAGCGCCCGACGATCGACCTCAATTCCATGCCGATCCTCGACGCGCAGCCGCCGCCCGGCTCCGCGGCCGCGGCTGCGGAGCCGCAGGCGCTCGCCGCCGCCGCGGCCCTGCGCCCGATCGCCGCCGACAGCGCCCGCACCACCCTCGCGGCGATCCGGATCCTCGACCGCAACGGCCGCGTCCTGGTCGGCCGCGACGATGCCGGCGCCTCTTATGCCGGCCTGCCCGAGGTCCAGCTCGCGCTCGCCGGCAAGCCCGCGACGGTCCTGCGCCGCCGCGGCGATTATGCGCCGCGCTACTGGCTCGAATTCTTGAGCCGCGCCTCGGACATGCGGGTCCACCACGTCCGGCCGGTGATCGTGGACGGTCATGTCGTCGGCGCGATCATGCTGTCGCGCTCGCCGCGCGGGCTCTTCCTCGGCATCTACCAGGACCGCGGCAAGATCGCGCTCGGCGTCGGCCTGATCCTCTTCGCCCTGCTCCTGCTCGCCGGCCTGCTCTCGCGCGGCATCTCGCGGCCGATCGAGGCGCTCGGGCTCGCGACCGAGAATGTCGCGCGCGGCCCCGTCGCCATCCCGGAGCCGCCGGTCACCGCGGCGATCGAGATCCAGGCGCTCTATGCGAATTTCGCGTCGATGGCGGCGCGGATCGAGCGCCGCTCGCGCTATCTGCGGGACTTCGCCGCCGCGGTCAGCCACGAGTTCAAGACTCCGATCGCGGGCATACGCGGCGCGCTCGAACTGCTCGAAGACCATGAGGCGGCGATGAGCGCCGAGGAGCGGCGGCGCTTCCTCGCCAATGCGACCAAGGATGCCGACCGGCTCTCCTTGCTGCTCGAGCGGCTGCTACATCTCGCCCGCGCCGACATGGCGGTCGCGCCGGAAGGCGCGGCGACGGCGATCGAGGCGCCGCTGCGCGCGATCGCCGACGCGATGCGCGGACCCGGCCTCGCGGTCGCGCTGGCGCTGCCCGAGGATCTGCCCCCCGTCGCGGCGGCGCCCGCCCTGCTCGAGGCGGTGCTGCAGATCCTGGTCGAGAACAGCCGCCAGGCCGGCGCCGACGCGGTCGCGATCGCGGCGGAAGCCCGCGGCGGGCGCGTCGTCATCCGGGTCTCGGACAATGGCGGGGGCGTGCCCGACGCGGATCGCGAGCTTGTCTTCGAGCCCTTCCACACCGGCCGCCGCGAGCAGGGCGGCTCCGGCCTCGGCCTCTCCATCGCCCGTTCGCTCCTCGCCTCCTGCGGGGGCACGATCGCGAACCTCCCGGCGGCGGAAGGCGCCTGCTTCGAGGTGGAGCTACCCGCGGCCTAGCCGTCACCCCGGCGGACGCCGCGTAGCGAGAAACCCCTGTGACTGCCT
>JAFAZM010000228.1 GCA_019239785.1 Sphingomonadaceae bacterium | reverse complement strand
CGATCTCGGCCTCGCTTTCGAAGCTCTGGCGCTGCATGAAATCGAGGAAGCGCGCATTCCAGTGCGCCTGCATGCGCCGCACCCCGGCGCGCACCAGATCGTCGATATTGGCGAAATAGCGATAGGCGGATTGCGGCGTGACCCCGGCCTGGGCGGCGGCCGCCTCCAGGCTCAGCCCCTCGAAATTCGGCGACGAGGCAAGCATCCGGCCGGCCGCGTCGAGCAGCCGCTCGACCGTCTGCCAGGCGCGCTGCTGCTGGGGGGCGACGCGCAGGTGGCGCGCCGCCTGGAGCGCGAGGTCCGTTGGCGCACGCTGGAGCTGGCCCACCCCAACCGCCGCCTCCGCCGCCGCGCCGCTCCAGGCGAGATCGAACCTCCCGATCGCCCCCCGCGCCGGGGGCGCCGGCCGGCGCCGTGCGGCCGCGGCGGGGCCGGTGCCGACGAACTTCAGCGACCAGCCGGAATAGCTGCGCGCCTGGACGAGCGTATCGACCAGGCCGACGATATCGGGCTGTCGCGCATCGGAGAGGATCGTCCCGTAGAGCCGGTCGACATCGGCGGCCCGGCCCTCCAGCACCTGCACGAAATGCCGGCCGAAATAGAAGAGGCAGCCGGTGATGCCGAGCCCGGCATTGCGGCTGCGCGCCCGTTCGGCGATGCGCTCCACCTCGCCCCGGGGCGGATCGTCGACCACGTCGCCATAATAAGCGACGCATCGGATTAAATTCTCGCGCGCCCACATCTATACGCGGTCTCATGGCGGCCAATGGCCCATGATCGAGGAATACCCTGCAAAAAACCTTGGACGCCAATAGACAAAAGGCAGCTACTTACATATATTCTCCATTTGCGGTGATTATTATCGGAAAGCAAGTCGATATATTGACGCGCGATGTACGTCGGGCGGTGGGGTAGTTTTCAGAAATAGGTCGGGACTTTTATTGACTTTACTTGGCCCGGATGAGTTCGGGCGCCGGCGCTCGCGCGCGGCGGCGGGCTTCGGGCCGGCGCCCGAACTTATTCGCCGCGCGCGGCGGGGCCCGGCGCGGCGGCGCGGCGAGGCGGTTGCAATCCGGCGCGGCCGCCACTAGATGGCTCGCCTGCCCCGACAGCGGTGGTTGTCGCGATTGTCGAATCGTCGAGCCTTCGGCCCGACTTGCAATCGCTTCGGATGGACGCATAGCTCAGTTGGTAGAGCAGCTGACTCTTAATCAGCGGGTCCTAGGTTCGAGCCCTAGTGCGTCCACCATTTTTTCCCCAGAGATTGAGTTTCTCGCACTCGTTCGGGTCGCGTAGTAGCCTCGGGAGATTCTTTGCGTGTCGTCTTGCCCCGGCGTTGTTCGTGTCTTGAGGGGATTCAAAAATCTGTTTGCGCCCTATCGTTCCGGGTTCGTTCAGGCTAGATGGAGCAAAGGCCCCTGCTGCCCGTTAGTTGACTGTAAACCACTGAGGGCATAGCTCTGGGCAAAGAGTGGACGAAAATGGTCGTAGGTTATTTCAATCCAGCTGCTCGGGCTCGGGAGAAGGAAGCTTCTCGCGAAGCGGATAATCGTATGCTCGCGCGGGGCCACATCTCGTCCGACCAGCTTCGCGAGCAGAATGGATTGTTGGCAGGATTCGACCTTATCCATTCCTCCGTGAGCCTCCCTGCCGATCGCTCCTGAGCGGTGCTCCCTCGAGAGACGGTGGTCCAACTCGTCTCCAACCTGCAGAGGGGCGACGATGCTTATCTCGTTGGAGGTCAGGCCCTGAACATCTGGGCCGAGCGATACTGGCAAACCCCCGGGCTCGCTGCTTTCGGACCGTTCACGTCAAAAGATATCGACTATTTGGGAACGGCGGCCGCAGCGGAGAAGCTCGCACGCGCGCTCGACGGCAAGGTTTCGTTCCCGAACCAGGAGGGGATTGGGCCAATCAGCGCCGTGGTCGAAGCCGAGATCGGGGACGTTCGGTTGACAGTCGATTTTCTCCATCACGTGCTGGGCGTAGACCCGGATCGATTGAAGAAGCTGGCCGTGGATATTCAAGTCCCGTCCCCATCGGACGGCGGGAGAGTCCTGTCCATCCCGATCATGCATCCAGTCCATTGCCTGCAAAGCCGCGTGGCGAACGCATATCGGCTCGGCCGCGTCGAAGGGATAGCCGCGCGTCAGCTTCAGGCAGCGCCTATTGTTGTGGATGCATATGTGCGCGAGATGTTGGGCCTCGGCCACGTAAAGGAGGTCATAGCGAGCGCGCGCGAGCTTTTCGAATATTTACGCAGCGACAAGAATGGCAGACGCTGCCACCAAATCCTGGACGCCGATCCACTCACGATCTTCGAGGCACTCTCACACAACATGCGGCTCGACGAGCGCTATCGGGAAAAGACGCTCGGCCCGATGATCCAGCGCCTCAAGCGAATAAGATCGCGGGTTTGGCCGACGCTGTTCGAGAGCTTGCTCATAACCGAGCCGGAGAATTCCAGCGGCTGACCCTCCCAGCGGCCCGACTTGCAATCGCTTCGGATGGACGCATAGCTCAGTTGGTAGAGCAGCTGACTCTTAATCAGCGGGTCCTAGGTTCGAGCCCTAGTGCGTCCACCACCTTCCCTTCGATCTGGTCCACGCCGGCTATTTGCCGCATCCGCCGCAGCGGATATGCAGGCCGAAAGGGGACCCAGGACATGACGACCTCCATCGGACGACGCGGCCTATTGCTGGCCTTCCTGCTCTGCCTGCCGATCGCCGGCGGCGCGGCTGCGCAGGAACCCAGGCAGGCGGCCTGGACCGTGCGGCCCGAATGGGTGCGGGCGGACGAGGAAGCGCTCGCCGGCGACGCGCTCCGCGGGCGGGGCAGCGCGACGCCCGACGAGGCGCGCGCGGCTTCATGGGTCGCCGCGGAGTTCGAGCAGCTCGGGCTCGCCCGCGCGCCGGGCATGGATAATTATCTGCAGACGGCGACCGTGCTGCAGCCGGCGCTCGGCGGCGCGCCGGTGCTCACGGCAGGCGGCCGGCCGATCGCCGGCCTGCGATTGCTGTCGGCGCCGACGGCGGCAGTCGGCGGCCGGCTGGCGATTGCCGCGTCCGACGATCCGGCGGCCTTTCCCGCGGGCGATATCGTCGCCCTCGCCCCCGGCAGCGGATCGCTCCGCGCCATGATGCGCGCGGCCGGCGCGCACCACGTGCGGCTGCTGATCCTGCGGCAGAGCGCCGACACGGACCGGCTCTGGCAGCAGGTGGGCGGCGCGACGCACATGCCCGCTTTCCTGGAGGGCGAGGAGACCAGTTCCGTCGCGATCACGATCCTGCCGGCCGCCGCCTTCGACAGCCTGCAGACGGGGCAGCAGGTGATTCTCGACCTGCCCGGAATGACCATGACCCGGCGCACCACCACCAACGCGGTCGGCTTCCTGCCCGGCACCGATCCCAATGCCGGCGTGCTGCTGCTGAGCGCGCATCTCGATCATCTGGGCGTGCGGCCGGACGGCGTGATCATGCACGGCGCGAACGACGACGCATCGGGCACGACCGCCGTGATCGAGCTGGCGCGCGCGCTCGCCGCCGGCCCGCGCAGCCGCCGGGGCATCATCTTCGTCGCCTATGGCGCCGAGGAGATCGGCGGCTTCGGATCGCGCTATTTCGGCGCGCATCCGCCGGTGCCGCTGACCAGCATCGCCGCGAACATCGAGTTCGAGATGATCGGCGCGCAGGATCCGCGGCTGCCCGCCGGCAGCCTGATGATGACCGGCTACCGGCGCTCCAACCTGGGCGAAGCGCTGCAGGCACATGGCGGCCTGGTCGCCGACGATCCCTACCCCGAGGAGAATTTCTTCCAGCGTTCGGACAATTACTCGCTCGCGCTGCGCGGCGTCGTCGCCCACACCCTCTCGGGCTGGGCAGTGACGCCCACCTATCATCAGCCGACCGACACGATCGCCAATCTCGACATCCGGTTCATGACCCGCGCCATCCAGTCATTGATCGAGCCGATGCGATGGCTGGCGTCGAGCGACTTCCAGCCGCGGTGGAACGAAGGGGGACAGCCGGGGCGTTGAGGGAGCTCGGCACCCGACGACGCGGCTTGACGATGATGCGGCGGCGGAGGGTGCGGCGATATGTTCGATGCGGGTGAGATCTTTACCAGGCAGTTCATTCCGCACGGCGACGGCTATGTCTTCTTCCCGTCGATGCGGAGCGGTGGCAAGTTCGTCACGGCCGAGGAATTCGAGCGGCTGGTCGCGAACCACCAGCGGGTCGCCGGACCAGGCGCCATTGGGAAGATCACCGCCCTGCTCCTGGTCGCGATCGTCCTGTGGGTGGTGGCATCGGATGCGCTCGGGGCGCCCCGCTGGGCCGGCAACGTCTTCATCGGCGCCGCCGCCGCGGCGATAATCGCCCGGTTGGGCTGGGCCGCCTTCGCGCCGCGTCGACTGGTCAAGGGGCGAGAGGACGTCGTGCCGCCGAGATCGGCGTCCCAGGCACGCCGGGCCGCGCGCGGGCTGGTGGACTGGCCGTTCGTGATCGTCGCCCTGATCGGGAGCGGCGGTGCGTTCGTTGCGAGCCTGGTCAGTTCGGAGCGGAGCTTCTCCCGATGGGCCTGGCTGATCGGGGGCGGGGCGATGTTCGCCGCCTATGTCTGGATAGGCGTGCAGAAGTTGCGGGATCGTAGATAGGAGCGCCCGGGGAGGCGGCCCTGCGGGCCGCGCGCGGCTTTGCCGCGCACCCCCCACCCCACCATGGGCAGGTTCGGATCGCCCCGCGATCCGAAGCCATGTCCGGGGGACATGGCGACCTGCCCATCCCACAAGGGGGGAGGGATATCCGGTCGGCGCGCGCGCGCGCGCATGGCTCGCTACGCTCGCGAGCCCTCCACCACGCCGCTGCGCGGCGCGGTTCCCCTCCCCGTTCCGGGGCGGATTTTTCAGACCATCCGGCTGCCCTCGGTGCCGAAGCAGTCGGGGAAGCGGCGCTGGGGCTTGGGCGGGCGATGCGGCGCGGTTCGCAGGCGACGCACGGACTTCGGCGCCCACTCTCAGACCGCCGCGCAGACCGGCTCTCCGCCGAGCGCGCGCGCGAGATAGGGTGCGGTGCGGCTTGCCCGGCTGGTGGCGACCTTTGCCGGCGGGCCGCTCGTGACGATCCGTCCGCCCTCGTCGCCGGCGCCGGGGCCGATGTCGATCACCCAGTCGCTCGCGGCCGCCACCTTCATGTCGTGATCGACCAGGATGACGCTGTTGCCGGCGTCGACCAGCGCGTTGAGCTGGCCGAGCAGCCGCTCGACGTCGGTCGGGTGAAGGCCGGTGGTCGGCTCGTCGAGCACATAGAGAGCGCCGCCGCGCTGGGCGCGCTGCAGCTCCGTGGCGAGCTTCACCCGTTGCGCCTCCCCGCCCGAAAATTCGGTCGCGGGCTGGCCGAGGCGGAGATAGTTGAGCCCGACCTCGCGAAGCACCTTGAGCGAGCGGCAGACATTGGGCGCGTCGGCGAAGAAATCCCAGGCGCCGTCGACGGTGAGCGCGAGCACCTCGGCGACGGTCTTGCCGCGATAGAGGATCTCGAGCGTCTTCGGGTTGTAGCGGGTGCCGTGACAAATCGGGCAGGGCGCATAGACGCTCGGCAGGAAGAGCAGCTCGACCATGACGAAGCCTTCGCCCTCGCAGCGCGGGCAGCGGCCCTTGGCGACGTTGAAAGAGAAGCGGCCGGCATCGTAGCGGCGCTTCCTGGCTTCGGGGGTCGCCGCGAACAGGGCCCGGACATGATCGAACAGGCCGGTATAAGTGGCGAGGTTCGAGCGCGGGGTGCGGCCGATCGGCCGCTGGTCGACCTCGATCAGCCGGCTGATCCCTTCGAGGCCGCCGAGGATCCGGCGCTCGGTGGCGGCGGCGGGGCGGTCGGCGAGCGCGGCGTCTTCCTCCGCCTCGTCCTCGGGCGCGACCGGGGCGCCGAGCGCGGCGGCGACCAGCTCGACCAAAGCCTGGCTGACCAGGCTCGATTTTCCCGAGCCGGAGATTCCGGTGACGGCGGTCATCACGCCGAGCGGGATCGCGCAATCGACATGCCTCAGATTGTTGCGCGAGACACCGGCCAGCCGCAGCCAGCCGACGGGATCGCGGCCGCGGCTCGGCATCCCGCCGCCTTCGTCGAACAGATGCCGCCTCGTCTCCGACGCGGCGACCCTGGCGAGGCCCTCGATCGGGCCGCTGTAGAGGATCTCGCCGCCATGCTCGCCGGCGGCGGGGCCGACGTCGACGATCCAGTCGGCGCGGCGGACGACGTCCATCTCATGCTCGACCACGAACAGCGAATTGCCGACCGCCTTCAGGCCGTCCAGCGCCCGCAGCAGCGCCTCGGTATCGGCGGGATGGAGCCCGGCAGAGGGCTCGTCCATCACATAGACGACCCCGAACAGGTTGGAGACGACCTGGGTGGCAAGCCGCAGCCGCTGCAGCTCGCCCGGCGAGAGGGTCGGCGTGCTGCGTTCCAGCGTCAGATAGCCCAGCCCGAGATCGAGCACGACGGAGAGCCGGCGGCACAGATCGGCGGCGATCCGCTCCACCACCAAAGCCTTTTCCGGGTGGGTCTTGCGCAAGGCCGCGAGCTTGCGGGCCTTGGCCTCGGCATAAGGCGCGAAGATCTTCGAGAAGCGGGCCATTGGGAGGCGGCTCATCTCGGCGAGGTCGAGGCCTTCGAAGCGGACCGACAGGGATTCCCGGCGCAGGCGCTTGCCGTCGCAGAGCGGGCAGAGCCGGGCGATCATGAAGCGCGCGGCGCGCTTCTTCATCATCGCGCTCTGGGTGGTCGCATAAGAGTGGGTGACGTGGCGCCTGGCGCTCGAGAAGGTGCCCATGTACGCGGGCTCGATCCTGCGCCGGATCGCGCGCTGGATCTCTTCATGCGTCCAGCCGGGATAGACGGGGACCTGCGGCTGCTCCTCGGTGAACAGGATCCAGTTGCGCACCTTCTTCGGCAGCTCCCGCCACGGCGTATCCACGTCGATGCCGAGGCTGATCAGGATGTCGCGCAGATTCTGGCCGCCCCAGGCAAGCGGCCAGGCGGCGATCGCGCGCTCGCGGATCGTGAGGGAAGGATCGGGCACCATCGAGGCCTCGGTGACCTCGTGGATCCGGCCGAGGCCGTGGCAGCGCGGGCAGGCGCCCTCGGGCGTGTTGGGCGAGAAGGATTCGGCTTCGAGATGGGCCTGGCCCGGCGGATAGGCGCCGGCCCGCGAATAGAGCATGCGCAGCAGATTGGAGAGGGTGGTGACGCTGCCGACCGAGGAGCGGGTGGTCGGCGAGCCGCGCTGCTGCTGCAGCGCCACCGCCGGCGGCAGGCCCTCGATCTCGTCGACCTCGGGCACCTCCATCTGGTGAAACAGGCGGCGCGCATAAGGCGAGACCGATTCCAGATAGCGGCGCTGAGCCTCGGCATAGAGGGTGGAGAAAGCGAGCGACGACTTGCCCGATCCCGAGACGCCGGTGAACACGACCAGAGCGTCGCGCGGGATATCGACGTCGGCATTCTTCAGATTGTGCTCGCGCGCGCCGCGAACGCGGACGAAGCCGGAGGCCTCTAAATCTGGCACAGGCACCTCCTAAATCCCGCTTCGTCCAGCATTTGCCTCGCTTGCATGAGACTACAGCATCGGCAGCCGCCGCGCGTAAGGGGCCACCGATTCCAGGTAGCGGCGCTGCG
>JAFAZM010000048.1 GCA_019239785.1 Sphingomonadaceae bacterium | reverse complement strand
GGCATCCTCCGCCGCATATTCGGTCGCGCGGTCGAGCGGCACCTGGTTGAACTTGATCTGCTTCTGCCCCGTCCCGCACACCTCCTTGTAGGTGAGGCATTCGTGGTCGAGATGCTTCTTCGCAAGATCATCCATCGCGTGGCTGTTGAGGCCGCCGGCGTCGAGGTTGAAGCTCATCACCAGCGTGTCGTCGTAGGGCCCGACGCAGATGCCGCGCCGGTTCAGCACGACCCAGTCGAACTTGAGGTTGTGCCCGATCTTGAGGACCGCCGGATCCTCGAGCAGGGGCTTCAGCTTGCCCAGGACCAGTTCGGAGGGAAGCTGGTCCGGCCGTTCGGCGAGCAGATCGTCGCCGCCATGTTCGAGCGGGATGTAGCAGGCCTTGTTGCAGTCGGTGGCGAGGCTGATCCCGACCAGCTTAGCGGTGACGCAGTCGCGCCCGTCGGTCTCGGTGTCGAGGGCGACCCGGCCCTTCGCTGCGGCCTCGGCGATCCAGCGGTCGAGCGCGGCCTCGTCGGTCACCGTCTCGTAGAGCGAGCGGTCGATCTTGGGCTCGGGCCGCACCTCGGCCTGGGTCGGGATCGCGGTCGGCGCCGGCTGCGACTGCGCGCCGAGCCGGGTCAGCAAGGTACGGAAGCCGTGATGCTCGAGGAACTCGCGCAAGGGCTCCTCGGGGATGCCCTTCAAGGTCAGCGTGTCGAGCGGCTCGGGCAGAGGGGAATCGCAGATCAGGCGGACCAGCTCGCGCGACAGCCGGGCCTTGTCGGCATGCTCGATCAGATTGTCGCGCATCTTCGAAGGCTTCATCTCGGGCGCGGCGGCGAGCACGCTTTCGAGATCACCATATTCCTGGATCAGCTTGGAGGCGGTCTTCGGGCCGATGCCGGGGACGCCGGGGACATTGTCGACGCTGTCACCCATCAAAGCGAGCACGTCGCCGAGCTGGGCGGGAGGGACGCCGAACTTCTCGATCACCTCGTCCGTGCCGATCCGCCGGTCGCGCATCGTGTCGAGCATGTCGACGCCGCCTTTGCCTCCCGCCGGGGGCTCGATCAGCTGCATCAGATCCTTGTCGGAGGAAACGATCGTGACCTTCCAACCGTCGGCCAGCGCCGCCTTGGCGTAGCAGGCGATGATGTCGTCCGCCTCGAGCCCCTCCTCCTCGATGCAGGGGATGGAGAAGGCGCGGGTGGCGTCGCGGATCAACGGGAATTGCGGGACCAGCTCGGGCGGCGGCGGCGGCCGGTTCGCCTTGTACTGGTCGTACATCTGGTTGCGGAACGTGCTTTCCGAGGCGTCGAGGATGACGGCGAGATGGGTCGGCCCGTCCTCATTGTTGAGGTCGCCGGCGAGCTTCCAGAGCATCGTCGTGTAGCCGTAGACCGCGCCGACGTTCAGCCCGAACTTGTTGGTGAGCCCGGGCAGGACGTGGAAGGCGCGGAAGATGTAGGACGAGCCGTCAACCAGGTAGAGATGCGGGGAGGACATGGGGGCGGCTCTAGCTGAAGGTAAGGCGGCGTTCAAACTTGCCCGCCTAGGGGAGAGGCGATGAACCGCCGTTGCCTTCTTCTCTCCGGTCTCGCGCTCGCCCTGATCGGCGCCCCCGTCGCGGCGTCCGCTGCGCCGCCCTTCCAGCCGAGCCGCTTCTCGGTCCAGGTGGTGGGCCGCGGCCCGGACGTGATCCTGATTCCGGGCCTGACCTCCGGCCGCGAGGTCTGGCGCGCCACGGTCAATGCGCTGCCCGGCTACCGCTATCATCTGCTCCAGGTCTCGGGCTTCGCCGGCGAGGCGGCCCGCGGCAACCGCGCCGGGCCGGTGATCGCGCCGCTCGCCGACGAGATCGCCCGCTACATCGCCGACCGCCATCTGCGGCGTCCGGCGATCGTCGGCCATTCGATGGGCGGCACGCTGGCGATGATGATCGCCGCGCGCCGGCCGGAGCTGGTCGGCAAAGTGATGGTCGTCGACATGTATCCGCAGCCGGCCGGCCTGTTCGGCGGCACCGCCGAGAGCATGTCGCCGCTCGCCAGCATCATCGCCTCTCCCGGCGGGCGCCGGCTGTTCGCGAACCTGATGGGCGCGCTGAGCCCGCCCGAAGTCGCGAACCGCAGCGACCCCGACGTGGTCGGCCGCGCGGTGCACGATCTCGCCGTCACCGATCTCACCGCCGAGCTGCCGCGCATCCGCGCGCCGCTGACGATCGTCTATGCCGCCCCCAACCCGCGGGCCGGCGCCGTCGTCGACCGCAGCTTCCGGCGCGCCTATGCCGCCGCCCCACATCCGCGTTTCGTCCGCATCGACGGCAGCGGCCATATGGTGATGTTCGATCAGCCGGCGCGGCTCAACGCCGCGGTCGCGGAGTTCCTGCGGCACTGATCGGAATCGTTGCCGAGCGCGCGGGCGCCCGTTACGCCTCGGGCACGATGCCGGAACCGGACATCCTCCTCTCCTGTGCGGGCGGTGACCTCGTCCTGCCGGCGCCCGGCCTGGCGTTGGTCGACCGGGAGGACGGCGGCAATCTGATCGTCAATCCCCCACGCCCGGTCTGGGAGCGCAGCGCGCTTGGCGCGGAGGAGCTCGCCGCCTGGTCGTTCCTCGTCGCCGCCGCTGGCGAGGCTATGCTGACGGCACTGCCGCAGCTGGAGGGCGGCTGCATCAATTATTGGGAGGCCGGCAATTGGGCGCTCAACCATGACGCCGCGCCGCCGGGCCCGAAGACGGCGCCCGAGCACCGCCGCGTCCACCTGCATCTGCTCGGCCGCAGCCGCTTCGCCCGCAATCCCGACTGGGCCTGGGGCGAGGCGCCGCGCTTCCCCGCCTTTGCCGACCGGCACGCCTGGGCCGCCGGCAACCGCCGCCTCACCGCCGCGGAATGCGCAGCAGTGACGGCGGCGGCGCGGGCGCTGCTCGCCGGCAAATACGGCCTCGCCGCATGAGTGCCGGCGTCTTTCTGACCGTGCTGCTCGCCGCACTGATCCACGCGATCTGGAACGCGGCCGCGAAGGGGAGCATCGACAAGATGCGCTTCATGACCGGTCTGGTGCTCGGCCATGCGCCGTTTGCCGCGGCCGCCCTGCTCGTCGCTCCCCTGCCGGCCTGGGCGTGCTGGCC
>JAFAZM010000038.1 GCA_019239785.1 Sphingomonadaceae bacterium | reverse complement strand
ATGATCCGGCCGCTTTCCCGCTCGCCTCGGCCTGAGTCTCAGACCCGGTCGCGCTGGCGGGGGTGGCCGGTGGCGACGCCGCCGGAGAGGTTCGCCACCCAGGGATAGATTTTCGCCACCTCCTCGTCATAGCCGAGGTTGAACACGGTCGGGCTCTTCACGGGCCGGTCCGGCCGGTCGTAGAAGGTGCCGAAGACCTTGTCCCAGAAGAAGGTCGTGATCCCGTAATTGCCGTTCTCGTCGTGGAAATGATGGGCCATGTGGCGCCGCTTCATCTCCGCGATCCAGGGCGATTTGGGCTTGTAGGCGAGATGCTGGATGCAGTGGACGAACTCGTAGAAGCAGGTCGTCAAGAGGCCCGCCGCCAGCGCCGCCGCGGCCGCGCCGAACGGGGCGTGATGGTCGCCCGCGTCCCAGCCCATGCCGATCGCCCAGCCCAGCGGAATCACGCCGAGCGCGATCGTCGGCAAGGTGGTGTGCAGCGCGCCGAACAGCACTTCGAGATGGTTCGGATCCTGGTGATGGTCGTAATGGATGCGCTTCCAGGTCGAGGCGAGCAGCTTCGATTTCCACATCCAGCGGCTGTGCAGCACCCAGCGGTGCAGCAAATACCAGATGAGCGGATAGACGAGGCTCGCCGCCGCCATCGCGAGCAGGGTCGGCGCCAGCGGCGCCGGCCGCCAGATCCAGGCCCCGATCGCAACGACGCTCAGCGTCAGGTAGGCGATGATCGCCGGATATTGGAAATAGGCGACGACCAGCTCGCGGAAGGTCATCTTGTCGAGATGATGCGCGCGTTGCCAGAAGGCGGGGCGGAGGGATTGTGCGGTCTTCAAGGTCGCTGCTTTCGTTCGATCCGAATGTAGCGCATCGCGGCGCCGAAGGGGAGCGGCTTCGCATCCCATGTGGGCCCGGCCTATGGATTTGCAATGAGGCGCTTTTTGGGCGGCGATCGGCGGAAGCCGCCGCAATCCCCCTCCGTCATTCCCGCGAAAGCGGGAGCCGAAGACGACCGAAGGTCAATCCACCTCTTCCCTCCCTTCTCTTCGCGTCCTTCGCGGCTTCGCGTGAAAACCAACTTCCTTTTTTCTGGCACACGAAGACGCGAAGAACGCGAAGAGGAAAGGCAGGGCAGCCGCGCTCCCCCCTCTCTCCGCGCCTCCGCGCCTCCGCACGAACCATCCCTATTTCGCGCGCAGAGGCGCAGAGACGCGGAGAAGGGAGGAAGGAAGAAGCGGGGCTGCCACGCTCCCCTTCGCGCCCTTCCTTCTTCTTCGCGCCTTCGCGTGAAATAGCCCTTCTTCTTTTCCCCCTTGCTCACGCCATCGGCGAGCGACGAGGGTCCCCAACCCCCAACCCCCTTCCCCATCCTACCCGAAACGGGTTATTCCGCCTCCGGTCCGATCGGACCCGGCAAGAAGGGGGAAAGCCGATGAGAAGGATCGTCCAGTCCTGCGCCCTGGCGGCGTTGTTCCTGAGCCTGTCCACCGCCGCCTCGGCGCAGCGCGTGGGCGCCTGGGTGCTCGCCCAGTGGCGCGGCGCCAGCTACTGGTTCCCGGGCGTGGTCACCGCCCATCGCGGCAACATGGTCACCATCCGCTACGACGACGGCACCGTTGAGACCCGTCCGCAAAGCCAGGTCCGCCCCTATGACTGGCGGATCGGCTCGCGCGTCACCTGCTTCTTCACCAACGGCCGCTGGTACGACGCGACGATCACCGCGATGGACCCCGGCGGCCTCCTGATCACGGTCCGCTACGACGACGGCGACACCCAGATCACCAATACGGGGCGCTGCCGGGAGGAGTGAGCGGGGATGTCGTCCCTCTCCATAAGGGGGAGAGGGTGAATTACGGTCAATGCAACCCGACCTGCCCCCGCAGGCTAGCATAGATACGCTCCGAATCGTACCCGATTCCGTTCCTGAACACGAGCACGGGCCGCTCGATCGCCCGCACGTCGCGCGACAGGTCGCCGTTCAGCAGCACCAGGTCCGCCTGCTTGCCCACCGCCAGGCTGCCGATCCGGTCGGCGCGGCCGAGATAGGTGGCGCCGTTCAGGGTCGCGATCCTTATCGCCTCCGGGATCGAGAAGCCGGCCTCGACCAGCAATTCGATGTTCCGCTGGTCGCCGAGCCCGGCGATGACGTGGCCGTCGCCGGTCGGGTCGCAGCCGGCCATCAATATCCCGCCCGCCGCCGCGAAGGCGCGCTCGAATGCCATCTCCTTGTGCAGCATCGTCGCGTAGAAATCGGCGGCGCGGTGCTCGGCAGCGTGGCGGCGGACCTCCCAGGCCCAGATGTCCGGCGCCAGCAGATCGTGCAGATGCGGGATCGCCTCGAGGTCGGGCCGGTCGCCGCCCTCGAGCACCGCCAGGGTCGAGGTGATCGGCACCCGCCGTTCGACCAGCAGGCGGATCAGCCGCTGCACCGCCGGCGCGTCGAGCGGGACGTTCTGCACCACCTCGCGGATCACCGGCCCGGTCGCCGGCGCGGCGCGGGAGCAGAGGCCGGGCGAGCGGGCGCTGTCGAGGTCGCCGTCCGGCGCCGCGAACGGCCCATGCTCCAGATTGTCGATGCCGAGCCGCACCGCCTGCTCGTAGCCGACCGAGCAGATATGGCCGGTGATCTTCATGCCCAACCGGTGCGCCTCGTCGATCGCGGCGGCGAGCTCGGCCGGGCTGATGTCCATATAGGCCTTGGCCGAGGTGAAGCCGAGCGACGCCCAATAGCGGACCAGCGCCCGCGCGTCGGCCGGGTCGCGCAGCGGATGGAATTGCGCGATCAGTGGCGGCGAGCCTTCGAGATAGGGGGTGGTGAGATCCAGGTCCGGCCCGAGCAGCCGCCCCGCCTCGATCTCGCGCTTGATCCCTAGATCGCCATAAGGGTCCATCGCGCCCGCGGTGCGCGCGGTGGTGACGCCGCTGGCGAGGTAGAGCGGCGGGAAGCTCGCGAACATCTCGTTGGCGATGAACGGCCCGTCGGCCGAGGCCGGGCGGAACATATGCTCGTGCATGCCGACCAGGCCGGGGATGATCGTCCGGCCGCTTCCGTCGATCTCGTGCGCGCCGGCCGGGATCGCCACCGACCCGTCCGGCCCGAGCGCCGCGATCCGGTTGTGGTCGATCAGCAGCGTCTGCCCCGCCCGCGCCGGCGCCCCGGTGCCGTCGATGATTGTGACGTGCGCGATCGCGACCAGCGGCCCCCGCTCGCCGATCGGATCCGGCGGCGCCTGCGGCGGCTGCGCCGCGCCCGGCAAAGCGGCGACCAGCCAGGCGAGGCTCAGGAGGAGGGGCTTGCGGAAAGCGGCCATCGATCGTCCCCTGTCATGATGCGGCCGGGAGAGGACGCCTGTTTGGAGGCGAAGGCAAGTCCCCGCTTTCTCGTCACCCCGGACTTGATCCGGGGTCCACCTACCTGTTCCGATGCCGCAAGAAGGTGGATGCCGGATCAAGTCCGGCATGACGAACAGGCCCCGCTCGCGCCTCTTCAATCCCGCAGCAACAGCACCCCGACCCGATGCTCGCAGCTCTGCCTTTCCTCCGCGTCCGCCGGCGTCCCCGGATCGACGAAGGCCGAATGAAGGCAGCTCGCCAGCGGCCCGCCGCCGTCGGCGCCGCACTGGAAGATCTTGAACGCCA
The DNA here is from genome assembly GCA_019239785.1 of Sphingomonadaceae bacterium. Taxonomy (GTDB): domain Bacteria; phylum Pseudomonadota; class Alphaproteobacteria; order Sphingomonadales; family Sphingomonadaceae; genus Allosphingosinicella. The sequence goes on along the minus strand of JAFAZM010000038.1, from coordinate 18,029 downwards.
GCAGCTCGTCGCCGGTCATTTCCGGATAATGATACCAGGCCTGCTTGTCATTGTAGCGCAGGGCGAGATGGTGCGTCTCCTGGCCGTCGGGCGCGATTCCGGTGAGCCTGGTCGGGACCAGGTCGCCGCTGCCGACGCTGTTCGGATCGCAGAGAGCCAGCGGCATGTGCCGCAGCGGTCCCGCCATGTTGGTCGTGCACCAGAAGTCGATCGCCATGAAGCCGGCGACGTCCTCCCGGTCGAACCGCCGGCGCCAGCGCCGGCCGATCTCCGCCCCGGCGAAGGCCGTCACATTGTTCTCGTAATCCCCGGCGGTGAGGCCATGATCCTGGTGCACGCCGTTCGCATAGGGCGTGCCGGTGCCGCGCCCGCGCCGGACCAGGAACGGGCTCTGCTGGATTTCCAGCCGCCGGCCGGGCAGCAGCCGCTCGCGGATCACCGCCTCGATCTCGGGCAAATAGAGCGCGGCCACCTCATTGTCCCAATCCCGCACCGCGCTCGCATGCGGCAGCAGCGCGAAGCCGTGCGCGGCGAAGCAGGCGGCCTCGCTCTCCGTCCGGGCCTGCAGCGCCCGCGCATCCCTTATCTCGACCGGCGGGAAATGCGGCGCGCCGGGCGGCGGCGTCCCGACCGCGGCCGAGAAGACCTGCCCGGCCGGATAGTCCGGCGAAAAGAAGCCGTTCAATTGTGCCAGGGTCATCCGCCGTCCGCCCTCCCGGACCCCGGCCCTACACCAGCCGCAGCCGCCGCGACAGTCCGCCGAGCGCCAGCCGGTCGTCGCGGCCGAGCCCGTAGCGCAGGGTCAGCCAGGAGGTGCCCGCCCAGGTGACGAAGCAGACGGCGAAGCGGGCCGGGCCGTGCAGCAGCCGTTCCGCCACCGCCATCAGCGCGATCCCGGCCAGGGCCAAAGCCAGCCCCTGGAGCAGCTTGCGGTCGAACGGGTTCAGCCGGTCGCTGACCTGCAGCTCGATCGTTGCCGCATAGGTCGAGGCGATCGTGGCGAGGCCGGTCGCCACCGCCATGCCGAGCGGCCCCTCGCGCGGCACCAGCCACCAGGCGAGGCCGAGCCAGAGCGCGATCGCGATGAAGGCGTTGACCAAAGGCAGCACCCGATGGCCGATCATCTCGACGATCGCCGAGGCCGGCCCGACGATCGCCTCGACCGCCCGCGCGCCGACCAGGACGAGGAGCAAAGGCAAAGCCGAGGCCGCTTCCGGCCGGTAGACGCTGAGCACGTCGACGCCGGCGAAGATCAGCAGCCCGGCGAGCGGGGTCACCAAAGCGGTCGAGACCCGGCTCGCGAAATGGTAGAGCGCGGCGATGCCGCCGCGGTCCGCCGCGGCCTGGGCCGAGGAGAGCGGCCCGAGCACATATTGGAAGGCCTGGCGAACGATCAGCGGCACGGTCGAGAGCTTGCGCGCGATCTCGAACAGGCCCGCCGCCGCGGCGCCGCCGGCGCCGGCGAGCATCAGGTTCAGCGCCACCGGCGGCCCGTCGATCAAGAAGCGGCGGGCGAGGTTCGACGGCAGCAGGCCGAGGCCTGAAAGGAGCAGGTCGCGGACCAGCCGCCGCGGCAGCGGCGCCCGCAGCAGCAGGCCGAGATCGTAATAGCGGCCGAGCAGCCGGATCGAGAGCAGGGCGGTCATCGCCAGCGAGCAGAGATGCGCCGCCATCAGCCCGAGCGAGCCCACGCCGAGCGCGAAGAAGCCGATCGCGAACGGGATCCGCGCGATCTGCTCCCAGAAGATGCGCAGCCTGATCTCGGGGCCGAAGGCGCGCCGCGCGCGAGCGGCGGCGGTCGCGACCTCGACGAAGGTCCACAAGGGCAGGGCCCAGACGAACAAGGCGACCGCCTGCGGCAGCTTGGCCTGGTCCTCCGGCGCGGCCGAGAAGAGGGTGGCGATTTCGGGCGCTGCGAAGGTCACGCCAAGCGCGATCAGGCCGGTCGGCACCAAGGCGATCAGCAGGGCGAGCTTCACCGCGCCATGCGCGCCGGCCTCGTCCTGCCGCGGCACCTCGCGCTGCAGGGCCAAAGGCATCGAGAGATGGACGAAATTGGTGACGAGGCTCACCGCGCCCCAGAGCACGACATAAAGGCCGTAGGTCGGGATTCCGAACAGCCAGGTGTAGAGCGGCTGCGACAGCGCCTCGATCAACGCCCCCAACCGCGACAGCCCCGCCAGCCCCGCCCCGCGCGCGACGTCGGTGCGGGTGACGGCGGGCTGCTGAATTGGGGGGTCCTCCTCCATGGCGGCCTTATGCCGGAATTCGGGTGCGGAAGAACCTCCTTCACCCTCCCTTCTTTACCCTCTCCCGCTCGCGGGAGAGGGCAGGGTGAGGGTCTTGTTTCTTGTTCTTCTCCCCTTTCCCTTTCTCCAACCCAGCCGCCTCGCTTGCGCTCGGCCCCTCACCCCCAGCCCCCTCTCCCGCAAGCGGGCGAGGGGGAAGCAGCGGCATCCGGCCTTTTTTGGAGGGTGCGGTTCTCGCTCGCCGATCAGCGCCCGAGCAAGAACCAATATCCCACCCCCACCAGCGCGCACGCCCCCAGCACCGGCAGCGCCCCGACCTTGAACCGGAACATCGCCACCAAGGCCGCCGCCGTCAGCACCAGGGCCGGCCAATTCACGCTCGCCAGCACCGGCAGGTCCACCGCGAGCGGCCCCGCCGCCGCATGCCGGGTCTCGCGGAACAGGCTGTGCAGCGCGAACCACAAAGCGAGGTTGAGGATCACCCCGACGATCGCCGCGGTGACGGTCGCGAGCGCGGCCGACAGCGCCTTGTTCCCCCGCAGCCGCTCGACGAAGGGCGCGCCGAGGAAGATCCAGAGGAAACAGGGGACGAAGGTCACCCAGGTGGTGAGCAGCCCGCCGAGCGTGCCCGCGAGCAAAGGGTTGAGCCCGGTCGCCTGGCGGAACGCGCCCATGAAGCCGACGAACTGGGTGACCATGATCAAAGGCCCCGGCGTCGTCTCCGCCATGCCGAGCCCGTCGAGCATCTCGCCGGGCCGCAGCCAGCCGAACTTCTCGACCGCCTCCTGCGCGACATAAGCGAGCACCGCATAGGCGCCGCCGAAGGTGACCACCGCCATTTGCGAGAAGAAGAGCGCGATCCGGCTGAACACATTGTCCGGCCCAAGCAAGGCGAACAAGGCGGCGACCGGCGCGAGCCAGAGGATCAGCAGCGCGGCGGAGATGCGCAGCGACCAGCCGAGATTGGGCCGGGCATGGTCGGGGACATGCTCGCCGAGCGCCGTCTCGTGCGCGGCCGGCCCGGCTCCCGAAGGCCCGTGCCCGCCGCCGCTCCCGGCAAAGGCGCGCCACCCCGCCCGGTTCCCCGCATAGCCGATCAGCCCCGCCGCGAGCACGATCGCCGGGAAGGGCACGGAGAGGAAGAAGATGCCGACGAAGGCGGCGGCGGCGATCGCCCGCATCACGTTGTTCCGGAGCGCGCGGCTGCCGATCCGCCGCACCGCCTCCAGCACGATCGCAAGCACCGCGGCCTTGAGCCCGAAGAACAGGGCCGCGACCGCCGCGACATTGCCGAGCAGGGCGTAGAGCCAGGAGAGGACCATGATCGCGGCGAAGCCGGGCAGGACGAACAGGATGCCCGCGATCAGCCCGCCCTTCGTCTTGTGCAGCAGCCAGCCGATATAGATGGCGAGCTGCTGCGCCTCCGGCCCCGGCAGCAGCATGCAGTAATTGAGCGCGTGCAGGAATCTCTCCTCCGAGATCCAGCGTTTCTCGTCGACGAGGATGCGGTGCATCACCGCGATCTGTCCGGCCGGCCCGCCGAAGCTCAGGGCCGCGACGCGCGCCCAGACCCGGGTCGCCTCGCCGAGGCTGATTCCGTGCGGATTCGCGCTCATGCCGCCTCCCCCAGAGCGATCGAGGCGAGGCCGGGCAGGCGCACGGCACGTTCGTAGATGCAGGCGGCCGCGGCGACGTCCTGCAGCGCGGTGCCGGTCGAATCGAACAATATGATCTCCTTGTTCGAGCTCCGGCCGGGCTTCCTGCCCGTCACCAGCTCGCCGAGCTCGGCATGGACGTCCGCTTGCCGCATCGCGCCGGCGGTGATGGCCACCCGAAGGTCGCCCATCGCCGCGCCTTGCGCGGCCACGTCCGCCACCACCAGGGCGCGGGCCATCAGCGACGGCGCAATCTCGCTCTTGTGCGGGCTGTCCGCGCCGACCGCCGCGACGAACGCGCCCGGAGCGACCATGGTCTCGTCGAGGAAGGCGGACGAGGAGGTGGTGCAGGTGGCGATCGCGTCGCACTCTTCGGCGCGGTCCAGGGCTTCCACCGCCTCGACCGCGAGGCCGGACCCGGCATTTGCCGCCGCGAAGGCCGCCGCTTTGCCCGGCTGGCGGTCCCAGGCGAGGCAGCGGGTCAGCGGCAGCACCTCCGCGAGCGCCTCCAGATGCGCCCGGCCCTGCGCGCCGCAGCCGGCGATGAACAGGATCGAGGAATCCGGCCGCGCCAGCAGGCGGGCGGCGAGCGCGCTCGCCGCCGCGGTCCGCCGCAACGTCAGTTCGATCGAATCCATGATCGCGAGCAATGCCCCGGTCCCGCCATTGCAGAGCAGCAGCGCGCCCTGGATCGTGGGCAGGCCGTGCGTCTCGGGATTGGCGGGGAAATTGCCGTTGAGCTTGACCGCCACATAGGTCCGCTCGCCGGTCAGGCGCGCGCCCTTGACGTGGAAGGCGCCGCCCTCGGCCTCGATCGCCATCGGCATCGGCGAAGCTGCCCGCCCCTCAGCGCCGGCCCTGAAGCCGAGCTCCGCCGCCGCCAGCCAGGCCTTGCGGTCCATCAGTCGGGCCACGTCGCGCCGGTTCAGGATGAGGGTCTCCGGCGAAGCTGCGGGGCGCCCCCTCGCGAGGGCGGCGCTCATGCCTTCACCCGCGGCTTCGGCTGGTGCGACACCCAGTCGTGGGTCTCGTCGACCGCGTCGCGGCACCAGCGGTAGAGTGCGTCGTAGACGAGCATGCCCGCCTCGAGCTGGGCGCCGTCGTCGGCGAACATCCGCGACAGGCCGAGCGACACGGCGAGCAGCCCCGCCGCCTGCGGCGCCAACTCCGGCCGCGCGGTATCGGCGCCGCGCACGATCGTCGCGAGCCGGTCGAGCGCGGGCAGGCCGGCGAGGCCGAGCTCCGCGATCATCACGTCGAAGGTGCACAGCTCGCCGCGATGGCTCCAGAACACCCCGTCCACGTCGAACGGCGCCGCGTCGAGTGTCTCGCCGACCCCGCCGACCTCGGCCGGCGCGACGAAGAGGACGACCGCGCGCGGGTCGACGAAGCGGCGGAGCAGCCAGGGGCAGGCGATCCGGTCGACCTTCGGCCGGGCCCGCGTGACCCAGCGGGTGCGCCCCTCGCCGTCGCGCGGCGGCAGCACCGCCTCGCGCACCAGAGGCAGGCCGGCGCCGGCCCACGCCTCCGCGCCGCCTTCGAGGATTTCCGCCTTCACGCCGGCATGGCGCAGCCAGGCGGCGACGCCGGCGCTGCGGTCGCCGCCATGCTGGCAGATGACGATCGCATTGGCGGCGCCGAGTCCGCCGGCCCAGGCTTCCACATCTTCCGGCGGACGGCGGATCGAGCCGGGGATGAGGTCGCCCGAGGGCCGCACGTCGATCAAAGCGGGGCAGGCGGGCGTGCCGATCAGGCGAAGCAATTTATCGGCGGAAATGGCGTTGATGGCAGGCATGCGGCGTCCTTTCTTCAGCCAGGACGCGATGCTTCGGCTGTCGCCTCATGGGGTGATCGCAATCCCCATCGGCGGAAATGTGGGCCATCGGCGCGCCCGCTGTCAAGCCGCACGCGCCGACGATCGCGCGGTGACGCCCCCTCCCTTCGCTCCCTTTTTCACCCTCTCCCGCTTGCGGGAGAGGGCAGGGTGAGGGTCTTGTTTTTCTTTCTTGTCTCCTCCTTCTTGGACCTGCTCCAGCTCAGCAACCTCGCTAACGCTCGGCCCCTCACCCCAACCCGGCATCGGGTGAACATCGCCCCCGCGATGTTCAGGTTGTGCCGGGGGCTCAACCGGCCCGGCGCCCCGCAAGCGGGCGAGGGGGAGCGGCCTTCCTCGCCCCTCGTCGCAGAGTGTGCATCTTCAGTCCGCGCGGCGCCTGCGCTAGATCGCGGGCGTGACCCCCTCGTGAGGGCCCCCGTGAAAAGGCACCTTTCGCTCCTCCTGCTCGTCAGCTTCGCGGCCGTGGCGTGTGGCGCGTCTCCGCCGCCAGGCACCGACCTCGCCGCCCCGCTGGCACTGGAGACAACGATCCCGCTCCCCGACGTGCGCGGCCGGATCGATCATCTCGCCTGGGACGCGGCGGGGCAGCGCCTGTTCGTCGCCGCGCTCGGCAATGGCAGCGTGGAGATGATCGACATAGCCGCCGGTCGGCCGGTCGGCCGCATCTCCGGACTGCACGAGCCGCAGGGGCTTGCCTGGCTGGCCGGGACGCGGGAGCTGGCGGTCGCGAGCGCCGACGGCAAGGTCGGCTTCTATGCCGGCGCGACCCTTGCGCCGGTCGCGACCGTCGACCTTGGCGACGATGCGGACAATCTGCGCGTCGATCCCCGCTCGGGCGCGCTCGTCGCCGGCTATGGCGCGGGCGGCCTGGCGGTCATCGACCCGGTCCGCCACCGGATCGTCCGCCGCATCGCGCTCGACGGGCATCCCGAGGGCTTCCAGCTCGACGGCGACCGCGCCTATGTCAACATTCCCGATCGGCGCGAGATCGTCGCGGTCGATCTCGCGGCCGGCGCGGTCGTGCAGGCCTGGCCGATGGGGCTCCGGCTGATGAACTTCCCGATGGCGCTGGATGGGGCGCACCGGCTGCTGGCGGCGGCGTTCCGGCTTCCGGCCCGGCTGCTCCTGATCGAAATTCCCGGCGGCGCGGTCCGCCAGGCCCTCTCCACTTGCGGCGATTCCGACGATCTCTTCTTCGACGGCCCGCGCGCGCGGCTTCTGGTCGTCTGCGGCTCCGGCGAGGTGGACGTCTATGCCGCCACGCCCCAGGGCTATGCGGCGGCGGGCACGCTCGCGACCAGGAGCGGCGCGCGCACCGGGCTCTGGGCCGCCGACCGCGAGCGCCTGTTCGTCGGAGCCCGGGCGGCGGACGGGGAGCCGGCCGCGATCCTCGTCTATCGCCCGCGCTGACCGCGGGCGGCGGCGGTCACCGTCCGCGCCTGACGTGGCCGAGCGCCGCCGCGAGTCCCCGGGCGAGGGCGATTGCGTCGCCATGCGCCCAGAAATGCATGAAGAAGAGGCGCGGCTGGTCGTCGAGCATGTGGTTGTGCAGCGCCGTCACCGCGATGCCGCTCGCGCGCAGGCTGCGCAGCACCGGATCGACCTCGTCCGCGGTCAGAACCAAGTCCCCGGCGATCGCTGCCTCGCCGCCGCCGGTCGGCTGGAAGTTGATCGCAATCGCCGCGCCCATCGCATCCGGGATCGCCATGCCGCCTTCGCGCGGCCGCTCGGCGCGCGGGATGCTGAAGGCATAGACGCCGCCATTCGCCCGGCCCTGCCGACCGAGCGCACGGTCGATCGCCGCGGTGTCGAGGTCGAGCGGCGCGGCCGGCGCGGGTGGGCTCGCAACCAACGGCGTCCCGCTGAGCGCAAGCGCGGCGTGCAGGGTCGCGGCCAGCGCCGCGCCGTCGCCATGCCCGGCAATGTGCATGTACATGGTGTGCGGCGCCCCGCCGAGCAGGTGATTGTGGAGCGCGGTCACCTCGATCCCGCCCTGGAGCAGGCGGCTCATCACCGGATTGACCTCCTCGTCGGTGAGCACGAGATCGCCCATCGCCATCACGTCGCCGCGGCCCATCCGACGGAATGCGACCCAGGAGCCGAGCGCCAGCGCCGGCCGCAGCGCGATCCCCTCGAGGGTGACGTGCAGGTCGCTTCGCGGGAGGCCGACGCGGTAGACGCCGTCCGGCATTTCCGTCCCCGTCCGGCCGAGCGCCGCGGCGATCGCATCCTCCCAGGGCTGCGTGGCCGGGGCGGCGCCGGCCATGCTGATCGCCGCGAGGAAAAGACCAAGACGGATCTTCATGCTGTCCTCCTTCCGTCGTCCGCGCGCGGCCCGGAGCCGGGGCCGACGCCCATCATGATCTCAACGCATCAGAGCCGCAGCCCGAACCGCGCGCCGATCAGGGTCACGGCCAGATAGAGCAGGATGGTGAGCACGCAGCCGGCCGCGAGCGCCAGCCAGAAGGAATAGCCCTGGCGCAGCAGCGTGGGCACGAGCAGGAACATCGGCAAAGTCGGCAGCACGAACCAGAAGGTCGCCTGGGCGTGGGCGGCGAGACGCACCGGATCGTGGGTGTCGCTCCACAGCCAGAGCATGCCGAGGATCGAGACCAGGGGCAGCGAGACGATCAGGGCGCCCCAGCCGGGGCTGCGCCGCGCGACCTCGGAGACGATCGCGATGATGATCCCGGAGACCAACGCCTTGATCGCAAGATAGAGCATTGCCCCCCTTTCTCCGGCGCGGAGACGCTCGCTAAGATCAACGCGAAGGAGTCGCCTTCGCGCTATTCGAGCCGCCCGGCTGACGGTCGCGCGGCTGACCCAATGCACGACCCGATCCGGTCGTTCCAGCGAAAGCTGGACTCACGATTTCCTGAAGCCTCGCCCGCCGGGCACCTGTCGTGAAGTTTCCGACGCCAAACATAAAGCGCCAAGAGATTGATTTCTCGGATTGCATCGGATAAATCCGACGACATGAACGGATGTCATCTCGACCGCGGCACAAACTCGGGCCGCTTTCTCTTGCCCATGCACGGCCGCCCCAAGTGCTCCGGGCGCGCGGAATCATGCGTATTTACGCTAAAATACGCGGCCGGCCGGCGTGACGCCTTATTCCTCGGTGCGGATCAGCACGGCCTCGCCGACCAGCAGGAACAGCAGGAACGGGCCCCAAGCCGCGAGGAAGGGCGGGTAGGCGCCGAGATTACCCATCGCGATCGCGAAATTGTCGGCGACGAAATAGGCGAAGCCGAGCGCCATGCCGATCACCGCGCGAAGCATCAGCTGGCCGGAGCGGGCGAGGCCGAAGGCGGCGACCGCGGCGAGCAACGGCATCAGCATCGTCGAGAAGGGGCCGGCGATCTTGTGCCACAGCGCGCCCCTCAGCGCTGCGGTGGCGCGGTTTGCAACCTCCAGGTCGGCGATCGAGCGGCGCAGGCGGAAGAAATCCTGCTCGTCGGGCACGACCCGGGCGAGGGTGAACTCGTCGGGCAGGATGTCCGCGCCGAGCCGGACCGCCGGGAGTCGCCGGAAGGCGCCGGTGTCGACCGAGAAGATGCTGGCATTGCGCAGGATCCAGCCGCCGCCGGGGACGGCGCCGCCATTGTCGGCGGTGACGATGCGGTGGAGCACGCCGCCGGTGCGGTCGTAGAGGGTGAAGCCGGCGAGCCGGACGCCGCTGCCCTGGCCGCTCACCCGATCGACGAAGATGAGGTCGTCGCCGTGCAGGAAGGCGACATTGTTCTGGATCCCGGTCTCGGGCGGCACCGGGTGGTAATTGGCATTGTCCCAGGCGGTGAGCGCGGCGTTGGCCCTGGTGACGATCCGCTCGCTGAAGCCGAAATGGACGAGCGCGACGAAGAAGGAGGCCAGGATGAGCGGCGCGATGATCTGGTGGGCGGAGATGCCCGCCGCCTTCATCGCGATGACCTCGCTGTTCTGGTTGAGCCCGGCGAAGGTGATGAGCGTGCCGAGCAGCACCGCGAAGGGCAGGAAGCGGGCGATGAGCTGCGGCAGGCGCAGCCCGACATAGCGCCAGATCTCGGCATCGCCATTGCCCGGGACGGCGAGAATCTGGCCGGACTTGCCGAGCAGGTCGAGCATCATCAATATGCCCACCAGCGCGACCAGCACCGCGGCGCTGCGCAGCAGGAATAGGCGGGTCATGTAGAGCGCGATCCGCCGCGACGGGAAGAATTGCAGGTTGATCATGCCGGGGCCGGCGCCTCCGCCGGCCGCCGCCGCTTGAGCAGCCGGCCGATCGCCTTCGAGATCTTGGCGAAGACCCGCTCGAGCGCGCCGATCGGCTGGCCGCCCGGCTTGTGCGCAAGCGTGTAGTACATCCAGACGATCGAGCCGCCGAACAGGAGGAACGGCGCCCACAAGGCGATGGTCGGATCGAACCGGCTCAGCGCCCCCATCTGCTCCGCATATTGGTTCACCTTGTGGTAGACGACCACGAAGATGATCGCGACGAAGATGCCCAGGCCGGACGTGCTTCGCTTCGGCGGCACCGCCAGCGCCACCGCGAGCAAGGGCACGAGCAGCATCATCGCCACCTCGACCATGCGGAAATGGAAATTGGCGCGGATCGCGTTGCGCCGCGCCTGCGGGATGGAATCGTCCAGGCCGAGCCGGAACAGCTCCATGATCGTCAGTTCCTTGGTGCCGTCGCCGCGGCCGCGGAAATTCTCGATCTGCGGCATGTTGATCGGCAGGTCGTGCTGGCGGAAGCTCAGCACCCGCGGCACCCGGTAATCGGGCTGGTTGTTGACCAGCCGGCCATTGGTGAGGCGGAAGAGGATCACGTCGGGATCGTCGGTGGCGAGGAAGGTGCCGCGGTCGGCCGCCGCGGCGATCGTATGGCCGTTGCGGCTCGCGATGCGCAGGAACACGCCGTAGAGCTCGGTGCCGTGATTCTCGCTGCGCTCGACCCTGAGGGTCAGGCCGCGGCCGAGATGGGTGAACTCGCCGACCTTGATCGAGGCGCCGAGCGCACCGGAGCTCAGCTCGAAGCGCAATTGCTGATAGGCATATTGGGCGATCGGCTGGAGATAGCCGACGATCCAGAAATTGGCGGCGAGCAGCACGATTGCGTACATATAGGGCACGCGCAGCAGCCGCCCGTAGCCGAGCCCCACTGCCCGCAAGGTGTCGAGCTCCGAGGACAAAGCGAGCTTGCGGAAGGCGAGCAATATGCCGAGCGTCAGCCCGACCGGCACCGCCAGGCCGAGATATTCGGGGATAAGGTTGGCGAGCATCCGCCAGACCACAGTCACCGGCCCGCCCTCGCTCACCACGAAGTCGAACAGGCGCAGCATGCGGTCGAGGATCAGCAGCATCGCGGCGAGGCAGAGCGTGCCCACCAAAGGCACGAAGATCAGCTTCGCCAGGTAGCGGTCGATCTGCTTGAACGGCATCTCAGGCGAACCGGGTCCGGCGCATTCGCGGCCTATAGAGGGTGCCGCGCGGGAGGTCATCGCCAAATCGCCGTGGTCTCCCCCACTCAACCCTCTCACGCGAGGGAGAGGGAGAAAGAAGGAAGGAAGGGCGAGAGCGTTCGATCCGCCTCCACCCCCATCTCACCGTTTCGACGCGCCGCGACCACATTTTGGCCGCATGCCTGCACGATCTGGAGCGTCATGGGGGCTTGGTACAACCTTGCCGATCCCGTCCGCATGGGCGGGTCGAACCCAGGAGTGAGTAAAGATGTCGAAGTTTCTGAGCGCGGGGATTTTGGCGGCGGCGATCGCCGCGGCCGCGCCTGCCGCCGCGCAGCCGCCGCTCGGCGCCGATGCCGCAGTCTGCCGCGCCGGCCATCCTTCGATCCTCGTCAACGTGCTCGGCTTCAACCAGCGCACCGGCAACGTCCGCGTCGCGCTCTACGACAATCCGGCCACCTTCCTTCAGCGCGGCGCCACCGTGCGCAAGATCAACCTGCCGGTCACGCCGGGCGGGCCGATGCGGATCTGCATCGCGGTGCCGCATCCCGGCCGCTATGCGGTCGGCGTCCGCCACGACGTCAACGGCGACAATGCCCGTGGCGACTGGAGCGACGGCGCCGGCTTCTCGCACAATCCGCGCATCTCGCTGCTTCATCTGCGGCCGAGCTTCGACCAGGTCGCGGTCAATGTCGGCCAGGGCGTGCTCGGTGTGAACGTTGTGCTCAATTATCGGTTTGGCCTCTCGATCCATCCTGTCGGCGGGTGAGCGGATGACGTCGATCGCGCTTCTCTCCAATCCGCGTTCCACCGGGAACCAGGCCCTGCTGCCGCAGGTGAGGGAGTATTGCGATCGGCATCAGGACATCTTCCACTATGAGGTGGAGAAGGTCAGCCAGATCGCCTGCGCGCTGAAGACGATCGCGCGGGTGCGGCCCAAGGTGCTCGTCATCAACGGCGGCGACGGCACCGTGCAGGCGGCATTGACCGAGCTCTATCATGGCGGCCATTTCGGCGGGAACCCGCCGCCGGTGGCGGTCCTGCCCAACGGCAAGACCAACCTCATCGCCCACGATCTCGGCGCCGAGGGCGATCCGATCGAGGCGCTGGAGCGGGTGCTCGACCTCGTCCGCACCGACATGATGCCGCACATCGTCTCGCGCGAATTGATCTCGCTGACCGGCGGCGACCAGGACGAGGGCAATGGCCGGCCGGTGCTCGGCATGTTCCTCGGCGGCGCCGCGCTCGCCGATTCCATCCTCTATTGCCGCAACAAGATCTATCCGCTCGGCCTGCCCAATTGGGCGGCCCATTTCGTGACCTTCATCATGGGCATGATCTCGGTGATCGTCGGCCGGCCGTCGCGCGCGCTGCCCGCCGAATGGGCGCCGCTGAAGGTGACGGTGACCAAGAGCGGCGAGATGCAGGGCCGCTTCGCGGTCGTGATGGTGACGACGCTGGAGCGGCTGCTGTTCAACGGCACGATGGCGGTCGGCCGCGGCGGCGTCGGCTCGATGCAGTTGCTGGTCATCGAGCGGAATTTGATCTCGATCCTGCGCGCGCTCTTCGCCGGCATCCGCGGCCGGCTCGGCCGCAACCGGCTGCGCGGCGTCCATCTCGAGCGCGGCGACGAGATCCGGATCGAGGGTCACCGTTCCAACATCATCCTCGACGGCGAGATGTTCGAGGCCCGCAACGGCGGCGCGATCGTGCTCCGCCCGACCGCGCCGGTGCCTTTCCTGAGGCTGGCGGCCTAGGAGACCAGGGTCGATGCCGCCCGTCACGATCCGCCCGTTCCAGCCGGCGGACGCGCCCGCGCTCGCCGCTCTGTTCCACGCCGCCGTCCACGGCATCGCCCGGCTGTATTATTCGGAGGCGCAGGTGCAGGCCTGGGCGCCCGGCGTGCCCGATCCCGCCCGCTTCGAAGCGCGGGCGGCGGACGGCCGCATCCTGCTCGTCGCCGCCGACGCCGAGGACGCGCCGCTCGCTTATGGCGACCTCGAGCCGGACGGCCATATCGACCACCTCTTCTGCCGCCCCGACGCGGCCGGCACGGGCATCACGGCCTTGCTCTACAAGGCGCTGGAGGCCGAGGCGCGGGCGCTGGGGATCGAGCGGCTCCATGTCGAGGCGAGCGAGCCGGCCCGCCGCTTCTTCCTCAAGCAGGGCTTCGCCGAGCTGGCGCGGCGCGATTTCGAGCTGGCGGGCGTGCCGATCCACAATTTCGCGATGGAGAAGCAACTCGGCGCAAGTTGAGATGCTGCGGTGCACAAAATCCTTGCGCCCGACCGCAGGCTCGTCCAAATCGCGTCCCCATGAGTTCGAGTAGGATCGTATTGGAGGCGATCGCCCGGCGCCGCTGCCTCCACGCCGTATACAACCGCGCCCCGGTCCGGCTGGCGCCCCACATCCTCTACACCAGGCACGACGAGCTCTACGTCGACGCGGTCACGCTTGAGCGCGACGGCCGGCCGCCGCGCGAGACCAAGCTTGGCACGTTCAAGCTGTCCGGGCTGCACGAGCCCGCAGTCGTCGACAGCGAGGCCTTTCGGCTGGAGCCGGCCTTCGACCCGGCCGACCCCAGATATGAAGGCGTCACCCTGCTCGCCGCCGAGATGGGCTGAGCGCTGCTCGCAGCTGTCCGGTTCACCCGAAAACGATTCAATCCAGGCCGCCAATGCCCTAGAGCAGCGGTCACGCTGTATCGCCCCTCCCCTTCAGGGGAGGGGATGGGGGTGGGGGATGTATCAAGCACCGCCTTTGCCTTTGACAAGCCCCACCCCAACCCCTCCCCTGAAGGGGAGGGGCTAATGTCGCCCTCCTTCCCTAATAGCCGCTAGTGGTTCGGCGATGGCGGAGCGGCTGCCGGATCTGGTGCGAGAGGAGCTGGCGCAGCCGGTCGATCCGCGCGCGTCGGCGATGGCGGCGGCGATCGCTGCGCTCTATCCCGGATCGGCGCGGGCGGTCCTGTTCTACGGCTCCTGCCTCAGGCAAAGCGAGCTCGACGGGCTGATGCTCGATTTCTACCTGATCGTCTCCGACTATCGCGACGCCTATCCGGGCATCTGGCTGACCGTCGCCAACGAGATGCTGCCGCCCAACGTCTTCCCCTTCGCCCATGAAGGGCTGGCGGCCAAATATGCGGTGCTGAGCGAGGCGGATTTCGCGCGGCTCAACGGCCCGGAGGCGGGCGACGTCTCGGTCTGGGCGCGCTTCGCCCAGCCGTCGCGGCTGGTCTGGGCCGCGGACGAGGCGGCGCGCGAGGCGGCGACGGCGGCGGTGGCGCGGGCGGCGCCGACCCTGCTTTCCTACGCGCTGCCGATGGCCGCGCCGGGTGCCGACGCGCTCGATCTCTGGCGGACCGGCTTCGCCCTGACCTATGCAAGCGAGCTTCGGGCCGAGCGGCAGGGCCGTTCGCAATCGATCGTCGACATCGAGCCGGAGCGCTACCGCCGCTTCGCCGCGGCGGCCTTGCCCGGCCTCGCGCCGGCGCCGCGGGCGGCGCAGGCATGGCGGCGCTTCCGGCGGCGCGGGAAGCTGCTGTCGATCGCGCGGCTCGCCAAGGCGGCGACGACCTTCGCCGGCGGCGCCGACTATCTCGCCTGGAAGATCAACCGGCACGCCGGCACGACGATCGTCGTGCGGCCTTGGCAGAGGCGCTGGCAAATCCTTGGCGCGCTCATTCTGCTGCCTCGTCTGTTGCTGCGCGGCGCGATCCGCTGAGCCGCCCGGCCAGGGCCGTCCCCACCGCCGCGGCGAGCGCCTCGGCGGTATAGGGCTTTCTCAGGATCGCGCGGCCGGCCAGGTCGCCGGCATCGCCCGCCTCGCCGACATAGCCGGTGACGAACAGCAGCGCCATTTCCGGATGGCGGCGGGCCACCTCGGCCGCCAACTCGGTCCCGGTCATCTCGGGCATCATCACGTCGGTCAGGACCATCACGAAGTCGGGGTTGCGGTCGAGCAGCTCCAGCGCCTCGCGCCCGCTGGAGACCGCCTGCGGGCGATAGCCGAGCTCCTCGAGCAGATAGACGGTCGAATGGCTGACGCGGGGGTCGTCCTCGACGACCAGGATCGCGGCGCCGGGAAAGCTTGGCGGCGGCTCGCCGCGCCGGACCCCGGCCGGGACCACGCGCGCCGCGGCCTCCTCCGCCGCGGTCACCGAGCGCGGCAGATAGAGCGAGACCCTGGTGCCGCGGCCGAGCTCGGAATCGATCTCGACGTCGCCGCCGGACTGGCGGGCGAAGGCGAAGATCTGGCTGAGGCCGAGGCCGGTGCCCTTGCCGACCGCCTTGGTCGTGAAGAAGGGCTCGAAGACGCGGTGGAGATGCTCGGGCGCGATGCCCTTGCCGGTGTCGCCGACACGGATGCGGACATAGTCGCCGCCCGGCAAGTCGGCGATCTCGGCCTCGGCCAGGCTGACATTGTCGACCTGGAGGCTCATCTCGCCGGCGCCGTCCATCGCATCGCGCGCGTTGACGGCGAGGTTCAGGATCGAATTCTCGAGCTGGGTCGGGTCGGCCCAGACGTGCCAGGGGCGGCTGGCGAAGCGGGTGACGACGGTGATCCGTTCGCCGATCGCCCGGTCGACCAGCTCCAGCATCCCTTCGACCAGCTCCGCCGGGGCCACCGCATCGGGCAGCAGCGGCTCGGCCCGGGCGAAGGCGAGCAGGCGGCGGGTCAAGGCGGCGGCGCGGGTGGCGCCCTCCATCGCATTGTCGAGGTGGAACTCGACCTCGCGGCGGGGGCCGTGCAGCTTGCGCCGGGCGAGGTCCAGCCCGCCGACGACCACCGCAAGCATATTGTTGAAATCATGCGCGATGCCGCCGGTGAGCTGGCCGACCGCCTCCATCTTCTGGACCTGGCGGAGCTGCGCCTCGGCATGGGCGCGCTCGGCCGCCTCGGCCTTCAGCGCCGCATTGGCGTCGGACAGCTCGCGGGTGCGGGCCTGCACCGCCTGCTCGAGGTCGAGCGCGCGCCAGGCCTGGGCCTCGGCCTCGCGCCGCGCCGACACGCCCTCGTTGAACGCGCGCCAGGCGAGCAGGGCGAGGCCGAGCGCGCCGAAGCCGATCAGCACGGCGAGCCAGCCGAGCCAGCCGGTATAGCGGTCGGCGCGGGTGACGAGGCCCTGGGTGTCGGCCATGCGCGCGTCGAGATTGGCGCGCTCGGCCCCGGCGATCGCCTCGAGCTGGGCGCGAAGGGCGGGCAGGGTCGAGGCGAAGCTTGCCTGGTAGAGGAAGCGGATGCCGACCGTGCCGCGATGGGCGGCGGCGGCGGTCGCGGCCGGGGAAAGCTCGGCGCCGCGCCGCTGGTAGAGGATCTTGAGGGTGCCGACGCTGCGCGCCTGGGCGGGATCGTCGTGGACCAGCCGCTCCAGCTGGCCGATCTGCCAGCCGGCCGAACGCCATTCGGTATAATAAGCGGTGCCGGTCGCCGGCCTTTCGTCGAGCACGTAGCGGCCGAGCGCCGCCTCGGAGCGGGCGATGGTCGCGTCGATATTGCGGGTGAGGATCGTGATCTCGGCGCTGCGCCGCTCCCAGCCGATCGCCGCGTCGCGGGCGCGGTTCGACCAGGTGATCACCACGATCAGGGCGATGAGCGCGAGGGTGGCGAGCAGCGCCCCCGCGCTGACCCACAATGCACGCCACCTCGAGGGACTACCCTCGGCTCCGGCCTCCGTTGCCGCCTCCGCCATATGCGGAAACTACGGCACCGAAGGGGGAGTGGGAAGCGCAAAGGCGGGCTTCCGCCGTCCCAGACCGGTCATTTCGGCGCACTTGACCATGGTTTTCGCCCGTTTCCGGAGCGATTCCGGGCCGAATGGCCCGGAAATCGGGGCCAATAACGGCTCGGCCGCCGATCCGATCCAATCGGAGCGGTCCGGCTCAGATCACGCCGGTGGCGCGGCCGGCATTCTCGAACATGCGCAGGATCTGCCCCACCTCCTCGTCGCTATGCTCGGCGCAGAGCGAGCAGCGCAGCAGGGTCATGTTCGCCGGCGTCGCCGGCGGCCTGGCGAGGTTCACGTAGAGGCCTTCGCCAAGCAGGGCCTCCCACATCGCCGCGCCCATTTCGAGGTTCGGCATGATCACCGCGATGATCGCCGATTGCGGCACCTCGGTGCCGAGCGTGAAGCCGAGCTGCTTCAGGCCGGCGTGGAGCCGCTTCGAATTCTGCCAGAGATGGTCGCGTTTGGCCGAGGCATGCATCAGCTTGCGGATCGAGGTCGCGGCGGTGGCGACGACGCTCGGCGGCAGCGAGGCGGTGAAGACGTAGGGCCGGCAGACCAGCCGCAGGATCTCGAACTTGGGATGATTGGAGACGCAGAAGCCGCCGACCGTGCCGACGCTCTTCGAGAAGGTGCCGATGATGAAGTCGACCTCGTCGATCACGCCCTGCGCCTCGGCGACGCCGCGGCCGTTGGGGCCGATGAAGCCCATCGAATGGGCCTCGTCGACCAGCACCATCGCGCCGGCCGCCTTGGAGACCGCGATCATCTCCTTCAGCGGCGCGATGTCGCCGAGCATCGAATAGACGCCCTCGAGCACGACCAATTTGCCCGCCTCGGCGGGGATGCGGGCGAGGCGCTTCTCCAGCGCGGTCACGTCATTGTGGCGGAAGGGCACGATCTCGGCATTGCCCATCGCGCAGCCGTCGTAGATGGAGGCGTGGCTGTCGATGTCGAGGATAATGTAATCCTCTTTGCCGGCGATCGTGGAAATGACGCCGAGATTCGCCTGGTAGCCGGTCGAAAAGACCATGGCATGGTCCATGGCATAGAAGTCCTTCAGCGCCTCTTCGCACGCCTTGTGGCCGCCGTAGGTGCCGTTGAGGACGCGGCTGCCGGTGG
>JAFAZM010000402.1 GCA_019239785.1 Sphingomonadaceae bacterium | reverse complement strand
GGAAGAGGTTCCCCGCTGACCCTGTTGACGCCGATGATAAGCGATGAGCTCGTCGCGCAACTCGCCTTGCAGCCGTTGGATGGATGCAAAGGCGGCGGTCATATATGCCGTGTTGGCCTGGGCCACGTCGGGATCGGCGAGCAGGTCGGCGGACCTCTGAACATATTTGGCGCCGGTCGGCGTTGCCACGAAGGCCCTGATCTGCTCGAGCTCTTCGCGGGTGAACATGCGCGCATAGCCACGGGCGAAAGCCGCGAACAGCGCGGGCGTGCTGCCCCTCAGGGTGCGCTCCGTTTCCGCCCGCATTCGCGCCAGATACCTGTCGAGGATTTCCCGCTCGCCTGCGTCGGGATCAATACCGCCGGCCGCAAAGACCGCGGTTCGGCTTTGCGCCATCATTGTATCAATCAACCGCGCATACATCGTCTCGCGCCTCTCAGGCGGAAACGCCATGTCGACGACCTGCTGAGCGAGCGCGAGGGTCTCGGGATCCGGCGCCGCGGGCGGTGCCGGATGATCCTGGGCGAAAGTGGACGTACTGCCGATCGCGGAGAGGGTCAGCGCGAGCGCGGCGAGCAGCCCCCTCATTGGTCGAGGAACGACCGCATCTTCCGGCTACGGCTCGGATGCTTCAGTTTCCGCAGCGCCTTCGCCTCGATCTGGCGGATACGCTCGCGGGTGACGCTGAACTGCTGCCCCACCTCCTCCAGCGTATGATCGGTGTTCATGCCGATGCCGAAGCGCATGCGCAGCACGCGCTCCTCGCGCGGAGTGAGGCTGGCGAGGACGCGGGTGACCGTTTCCTTGAGGTTCGCCTGGATCGCGGCGTCGACCGGGATCACCGCATTCTTGTCCTCGATGAAGTCGCCGAGATGGCTATCCTCCTCGTCGCCGATCGGCGTTTCGAGGCTGATCGGCTCCTTGGCGATCTTCATCACCTTGCGGACCTTCTCCAAGGGCATGGAGAGGCGCTCGGCAAGCTCCTCCGGCGTCGGCTCGCGGCCGATCTCGTGCAGGATCTGGCGGCTGGTGCGCACCAATTTGTTGATCGTCTCGATCATGTGGACCGGGATGCGGATTGTGCGCGCCTGGTCGGCGATCGAGCGGGTGATCGCCTGCCGGATCCACCAGGTCGCATAGGTCGAGAATTTGTAGCCGCGGCGATATTCGAACTTATCGACCGCCTTCATCAGGCCGATATTGCCCTCCTGGATCAGGTCCAGGAACTGCAGCCCGCGATTAGTGTATTTCTTGGCGATCGAGATGACGAGCCTGAGGTTCGCCTCGACCATCTCCTTCTTGGCGATGCGCGCCTCGCGCTCGCCCTTCTGGACCTGGTTCACGATCCGGCGGAACTCGCCGAGGCTCATCCCGGTCGCCTGCGAAATCTCCGAGATCTCGGCGCGGATGCGCTCGATCGCGCCGGCTTCCTGCGTGCAGAAAGCGGACCATTTCTTGTCGAGATTGCAGACGCGCTCGACCCAATTCTCGTCGAGCTCGTGGCCCATATAGGATTCGAGGAAGGCGCGGCGCGGCACCTTGTGGCGCTCAGCGAGGCGCAGCATCTGGCCGCCCAATGTGGTGAGCCGGCGATTGTAGCTGTAGAGCTGGTCGACCAGATATTCGATCTTGGCGCCGTGGAACTGGACGCTCTCCACCTCGGCGGTGAGCTGCTCGCGCAATTTCTGGTACTTGCGCTCCTCGCCGGGTCCGAACTCCTCGCCGGCGCTCATCGCCTCCATCCGCGTGCCCTGCAGCTTCGCGAACTTCTTGTAGAGGTCGGTGATCGAGGCGAACTTCTCGAGCGCGGCCGGCTTGAGCGTCTCCTCCATCTGGGCGAGGCTCAAGGTGTTGTCCTCGTCCTCCTCCTCGACCGGGCGCTGCGCCCGGCGCTCGACCAGATTCTCCTCGTCCTCGTCCTCCTCGGCGGCGACCTCCTCGGGCTCTTCCTCTTCCTTGAAGCTCGGGCCGGCGGTGGATTCGGAGATGGTGTCGTCGTCGTCCTCGGCGCCTTCCACCTGCTCGGCGGTCGGGCCCTTGGAGAGCATCGCCTCGAGATCGAGGATCTCGCGCAGCTGCATATGGCCGTTGTTCAGCGCGTTCGACCATTCGATGATCGCGTTGAAGGTGATCGGGCTTTCGCAAAGCCCCCAGATCATCGTGTCGCGGCCGGCTTCGATGCGCTTGGCGATGGCGATCTCGCCCTCGCGGCTGAGCAGCTCGACCGCACCCATCTCGCGCAGGTACATGCGCACCGGATCGTCGGTGCGGTCGACCGTTTCCTTCTTCTTCTCGAGCACGAAGGTCTCGCCGACGCCGTCCACCTCGTCGACGCCGGTGTCGGCATCCTGGTTGGGATCGTCCTCGTCCGCTTCCTCATTCTCGACGATGTTGACGCCCATCTCCGAGAAGGCGGACATCACGTCCTCGATCTGCTCGGAGGACATCTGGTCCTGCGGCAGCGCCTCGTTGATCTCGTCATAGGTGATGTAGCCGCGCTTCTTGGCGCGGGCCATCAGCTTCTTGAGGCTTGCTTCGTTGAGGTCGATGAGCGGCGCATCGCCGGTCTCGGTCTTCTCTTCGGGTTCCGCCGCCGCGTTCGTCTTCGCCATCTACCAACCTTAATCCGTGTTTGGGCCTTAGTCTTCACCGGCCTCGAACAATGTCGCAAGCTCGCTATCGGCTTCGTCGCGGGCCGTTCGGAGCCGCTGCTGCTCCGCGAACGCCGCTTCGTCGCCTTCATCCTTCAAACGCGCCGTGGCCGCCGCCAGTGCCGCGTCCAGCCCGGGCCGCGCGGCGAGCGTCTCGATCGCCAATACCAGGTCGCGCCGGGCGCGCTCCGGATCGGCATCACGTCGCGTGAAGGAAAACCCCAGTCCTCGTTTCCGGCCGAGCTCCTCCAGCAAAGCAGCCCCGCCACGTTCGGCCAATATGGTATTGAGGGCCTCGGGATCAAGCGCGGCGTTGGTTGACGCTCGTTAGGCCCGTCCGAGCCCGTACGCCAGATCGTCTGCCGCGTCGTCGGATTGATTTCCATTCCCTCCAGTGGCCTCCTCAACCCAGCTCACTAAGCCGGCTTTCATGCGGTCGCGCTCGGAACGAAGCCTCTGTTGTTCCTCCCACTCCGGCCCTTCCACTTGTTCCCTGAAATTCTTATTGGCCAACGCCAGAGCGGCCTCGATTTCTCGTTCCGCCACGACCGCGCCGATCACGTTTCTAAGGTCTGCCCGCCCTCGCGCGGGCTCATGTTTTTTGAAAAAGGAGAATGATAAGTCCTTGTGAATGTTTCTCTTTTCCATTGGGCCGGTATCTGAAGTGCTCAGCATTTCCTCAATCATGTCCTCGTCTATGTCCGGCTTCTCGAAGACGGCCAGACTGAGCGCCTCATACACGCGCCGCAACTTTGGGTCCGTGATTTCCAGTTCATCCGCTAAATCGTGATTGTCTCTCAGCACGTCTGGGTAACGGCAGAGGCCCAGGAGAATCCCCCGCATCAGCAGATATTCAAAGCCCTTTCGTTTTGCCTTTCGGGACTCGGCGAGCTCCGAACTGACTTCAACGCGCTTTTTCCCCCAGCCGAATTGTTCCCAGAAAAGGTCCTCGAAGGTCTTCTTATACTCGGCACGGATGTACGGGTTCTCAATGGACGCTGCGCGTTGGTCTAGCCGCTGCCTGAGGCCAGCCCGGCCCTCTGGTGAGAACGTATCACTCTCCTCAAGCTCAGCGCGCCAGACTTTGTCGACAAGGCTTTGGGGGGCAGCAAGGAGAGTGGCGAAGGCAGCTGCGCCCCCCATCCTAATGAGATCGTCAGGGTCGCGGCCTTTAGGCAATGTCAGAAAAGCTAAGGTATGCCCAGGTTGTACCAGAGGTAAAGCGCGCCGGGCGGCTCGTGTGGCAGCTTTCTGCCCTGCGGCGTCTCCATCGAAGCAAAAGAGGGGTTTGTCCGACAATCGCCAAAGCTGGCTAATCTGAGTTTCCGTCACCGCCGTACCCAGAGGCGCTACGGTTTCTGGAAACCCAGCCTGATCCAAGGCCACAACATCCATCTGACCTTCGACGACAATAATGCGACCCTGAGAGCGGCTGGCTGGAGCCGCTTTTTCGATATTGAACAAGGTCCGACCCTTGTCGAACAAGGGGGTATCGGGCGAGTTCAAATATTTGGGCTCGCCGGCGCCAACGATGCGACCGGAAAAGGCAATGCAGCGGCCGCGAGCGTCGCGGATGGGAAACATGAGCCGACCGCGGAACCGGTCATAAGGCTCCTTCCCGCCGCCCGTTTTATCGTCATCGGGCGCGATCAGCAGTCCGGCTTCAACCAGCTTCTCATTGCCGAACCGCTTTAGAGCCACTTTGAGCTTGCCGCGGGCATCAGGTGCGAAGCCGAAACCAAACTTGCGCTTGGTCGCCTCAGTAATCCCGCGTTCGACGAGGTAAGCGCGAGCCGCATGGCCCTCGGGGCCATCGAGTTGCTCGGTGAACCAGGCCACCGCTGCGTCCATCACCTCGTAAAGGCCCACTGCGCGTTCGGCTTTCTCCTGGGCGCGAGGATCGGGTGCGGGTACTTCCATCCCAGCCTGGGCGGCGAGCTCTTTCACCGCGTCCATGAAGCCAAGGCCGCGTGCGTCAGTCAGCCAACGGATGGCATCGCCATGCGCCCCGCAACCGAAGCAATGGTAGAAGCCCTTCTCGTCGTTGATGTAGAAGCTTGGGGTTTTCTCGTTATGGAAGGGGCAGCAAGCCCGGAATTCGCGGCCCGCTTTTTGAAGCTTTACAGTACGCCCGATCAAGCCGGACAGAAGCGTCCTGAGGCGCAATTCGTCGAGGAAGGAGGCGGCTAAGGTCACCCCGAGATTGCTAGCCTGATTCGGGGTCTGTTCTCAACCTCGGCGCTTGCGGTGCCGGGAAATCCGGCCGCCCCGCAGAGCGGCCGGATTCACGCGCGTGAACGCTGCGATGCTTACTTGCGGGTCATCCCGGCGAGGGCGCCGATGATGACGCCGGTCACCTTGCCGGTGGCGAGCGCAAGGGTCACGCCGAGCAGGGTGTCCATGGAGGTATGCGTCACCTGGACGACGACCACGGCGACGACGCCGGCGACCACCCCGGCCAGCACGCGCAGCCACCACGGGTCGCCGCCGCCCGGCCGCGGGGCATCGACCTCGATGCCCGGCCACCAGGTCTGGCCGAACCAACCGACGATGAACACGATGAGCATAGGCATAAGCTTCCCCCTCCCGTTGGTTCTTCAGGAAGCAACAACCGGCGAACGGGCTTACCAATAGCGGCCTCTCCGGCGCCGGCTATTGCGGACCGAGACTAGGCCTTTACTCAGAAGGGAGTCAATGAATTCAGGCGAGCGCGGCCTTCACCATCAGGCTCGCCTTGGACATGTCGAGCTCGGCGCCGTGGCGCTCCTTCAGCAAGGCCATCACCTTGCCCATGTCCCTGATTCCGGTCGCGCCGACCTCGGCCTTGATCGCCTCGATCGCCGCCTGGGCCTCCGCCTCGCTCAGCTGGCGGGGGAGGAAGGTTTCGATCACCGCCACCTCGGCGGCCTCCGCCTCGGCCAGCTCCTCGCGGCCGCCCTTGCGGTACATGTCGATCGATTCCCGGCGCTGCTTGATCATCTTCTGCAGCACCTCGATCACCAAAGTGTCGTCGGCGGGCGGGTTCTCGGCGCCGCGCAGCTCGATGTCGCGATTCTTGAGCGCCGCCTGGATCAGCCGGATCGTGTCGCGCCGCGCGGTGTCGCCGCTCTTCATGGCGTCGGTCAGCGCCTGCTTGATGGTGTCGCGAATCATGGCTCTCGCTGCCTTTTCGGGGAAAGAGCCCCACTAGCGGGGCGGTTCGTCCTTTAACAGGATTGACGCGCCGGAGGGGCGGCCTTAGCGGCGGGGACTTAGCGACATCGCAACGTCCGAGGAGTGCCCGCCACCATGGCCGACGCCAGACCCAAGCCCGCGCCTGAAGGGGCAACGGGCCTATTGGTCCTGGCCGACGGCAGCACGATCTGGGGCCGCGGCTTCGGCGCCGAAGGCGAGGCGGTCGGCGAGGTCTGCTTCAACACGGCGATGACCGGCTATCAGGAGATCATGACCGATCCCTCCTATGCCGCGCAGATCGTCACCTTCACCTTCCCGCATATCGGCAATGTCGGCGCCAATCATGAGGATCTGGAGGCGGACAATCCCTGGGCGCTCGGCTGCGTGGTGCGCGGCGACGTCACCCGGCCCAGCAATTTCCGCGCGGCGCAGGACTTCGTCGAATGGATGCAGGCGAACGGCCGGATCGGGCTCAGCGGCGTCGACACCCGCGCCTTGACCCGGCGCATCCGCCTGCAGGGCGCGCCGAACGGGGTCATCGCCCATCGCGCGGACGGCAGGTTCGACGTCGACGCTTTGCTCGAGAAAGCGCGCGCCTGGCCCGGGCTGGAGGGGATGGATCTGGCGAAGGAGGTGTCCTGCCGGCAGCTGTACCGCTGGTCGGCCGGCCGCTGGGCGCTCGGCCAGGGCTATGGCGAGCATGAGGCGGACGAGAGCCGGCCGCACGTGGTCGCGATCGACTACGGCTCCAAGCGCAACATCTTCCGCAACCTCGCCGATGCCGGCGCGCGGGTCACCGTGCTCCCCGCCACCTCGACCTTCGAGGAGGTGATGGCGCATCAGCCGGACGGCTTCTTCCTCTCCAACGGCCCCGGCGATCCGGCCGCGACCGGAGAATATGCGGTGCCGGTGATCCGGCAACTGCTGGAGACCGGCAAGCCCCTGTTCGGCATCTGCCTCGGCCACCAATTGCTCGGCCTCGCCATCGGCGGCCGCACGACGAAGATGCACCAGGGCCACCGCGGCGCCAACCACCCGGTCAAGCGCCTCGCCGACGGCCGCGTCGAGATCACCAGCATGAACCACGGCTTCGCGGTCGAAAAGGAGAGCCTGCCGGACAATGCCCGCGAGACCCATGTCAGCCTGTTCGACGGCAGCAATTGCGGGATCGAGCTGAGCGACCGGCCGGCGTTCAGCGTGCAATATCACCCGGAGGCGAGCCCTGGGCCGCAGGACAGCGTCTATCTGTTCGGGAAGTTCGTGGATCAGTTGGGGCCGGCCGCGTGATTTTCGATCCGCCACCGCTGCCGCCGGACATTCCGAATATCGAAGTTCGGGCTCCCGATACCGGTGCCCCAATGCTTTGGCTTGGATTCTTCGCCTTCGGCGATCCGGCGTCCGTCGATCGTCTCGCAGCGGCCGCGCAGGCTCTGGGATTCAGGGGAGGGCCCGTCGAAACGAGCGGCGACGAAAAAGAATATGGCGTTATTTTCGGTAACCTTACAACGCGCGAGCAGGCAGCCGACTTTGCGAGACGCGCGTCGACTGGCGAATTCGGGCGGCTGCGCATTGGGAACGTGATGGTGCCTCCGTCGGCGGTGCGGCGGCCGGCTCAATGATGGGGTCGCGCACCGACATCTCGTTTCTTGTCGCCGGCCCGATCTTGATCGGTCAGGCCGAGTCCGGTGATCGGACGATTCGCCTCAGGCAGCCCACGGATCGATTAGCGAGACACCGCTCCTCTCGAAATCTCGTATGTTTCTCGTCGCAATCGGAACGCCCAACGCCAGCCCCTGTGCGGCGAGCATGCTGTCGAAATGGCCGGAGCGTTCGCCCGTGAGTATCAGGCTGCTCGCAAGCTCGCCCCAGCTTTTTGCAGCTTCGACATCGAACTGTGCGATCCTTCCCTCGTGTCGCTCGATGAGCCGATTGAGCCACGGGAATAGGAGAGCCCGCTTGGCCTGCCCCCGGGTTGTTCGGATGCCGACGCTCAGTTCCGCGATCACGATCGTAGACAGCAACGTCTCCCGGCGATGCTGGAAGAGCCAATCGACCACGCAAGCTTCCGGTCGGGGCTTCACCAACTCGCTAAAGACGTTGGTATCAATCAAAATCATCGTAGATGAAGGGAGGGGGGCGTTCCTCGATTGGGTGCGGGGGAAACTCGATCTCCACGCCCGGCCGAGTCATGGCAATCAGTTCGTGGACCCAATCCTCATCGGGCGGGTCACGATCGCGATGCTGATCGCCGCCGTCGGATTCGGGCGGCTCGCTCTCGGGCTGCTTGCTGTGCCGATCCACCAACTCGCTTACTCCAGAATGCGCCACTTCCCTTATCACAATCGGAAATCCTAGACCAAATGCCTCGCCGCACCGACATTTCCTCCATCCTCATCATCGGCGCCGGCCCGATCGTCATCGGGCAGGCGGCGGAGTTCGATTATTCGGGCTCGCAGGCGGTCAAGGCGCTGAAGGCGGAGGGCTATCGAGTCATCGTCGTCAATTCCAATCCGGCGACGATCATGACCGATCCGGGCCTCGCCGACGCGACCTACGTAGAG
>JAFAZM010000389.1 GCA_019239785.1 Sphingomonadaceae bacterium | reverse complement strand
GCATTGCCCGCGATCCCGCGGCGAGGCCGGCGGCGGTGTAGAGCTCTCGGTCGGGATTGTCCTCGGTGAACACCCAGCGGTCGTCGGCGCGCACGGGGCGGCCGTTGTTGTCGACGCCCTGCCCTTCGACCGGCCGGCCGGGGATATTGTCGGTCTGGGTCGAAGGATCGCCCATCGCGCTGTACTGGCGCAGCGTCGGCGAAATGATGCCGCGATAGAGCCGGCCCAGGGAGCGATAGCCGCCGACCACGCTGAGCAAGCCGTGCTCGACCTGCTGGAGCGCGTCGTTGCGCCCGTCGGGATCGTGGATCTCGACCCGGCGCCGGGCCTGGTCGATCCGGGTCGCATCGTAATCGAGGCCGAGATCCTCGACCATCTTCGCGAGCAGCCAGACCGTGCCGATCTGCGATTCGACGCGGAGGTCGTCGTCGCCCGCATCGTGCCAGCCGCCGCTGTTCAGCCCCGGCACCGGCTGGCCGGGGCGGTAGCGGGTGAGGGTCGAGGGGCCCTGCGCATAGCCGTCGAAATGGTTGAGATTGGTGGGCGCCATCAGTGCGTCGTCGAGATGGTCGAGCCCGTGCCAGATGCGATATTTGTCGGCGACCCGCATGTGACACATCTGGGCGGGCAGGAAATATTCCAGGGTCGGCTGCCAGACATGGCGCGAATAGACGTCGTCGCCGATCCGGAAGGGCTGCGAGCTCTGGCTCCCATAAGCCAGCTCGTACATGCCGGGCTGAGTGATCTGCGAGAAATCGAACGCGGCGTAGCGATAGCGCAGGAAGTCGCCCCAGAGCGCCGGCGCGGCGTGGAGCACCTCCTCGCGGCCCGCCGGCGTGAGCCGATAGAGGGTGACCGGCTGCAGCTCCCGCTCGCGCGGATCGAGCTCGATCACCGCGCGCTTGGGCTGATGGGTGGCATAGCCGATCTGGCTGAGCTGGATCACCGGCGCGGAACGCCAATTGTCGACCACGTTCGGCGTGACGATCCATTCGATCGCATTGGTCGTGGCGCCGGCGGGGACGAGGCCGCGGACGATGAACCAGCCGTTATTGTGGTTGGCGCGGCCATCGAGGAGCGACAGCTCGCCGCCGCGGCTCTCGATCCGCATCCGCATCAGCGGGTCCTCGGGCGCGACGGTCAGCACCCGGCCATGGCCGAGCGGCGCGGTCAGCGGCTCGTCGGGGAGCGGGATCGGGCCGTTCGGCTGCATGTTGCGCGGCGGCGGACCGGGTGTTGCCTCCGCGCGGACCATCGGCCCGTCGGGCTGGTGCGGGAAGATGCCGCCCGCCTCGTCGAGCAGCCAAGCCCTGCCGAACAATTGGCCGGGAAAGAGTTCGAGGTTGAAGCCGACCCGGCCGACCCATTCGCGTGGCAGTGGCCGGTCGAGATCGACGCTGATCCGGAAGCTGTCGCCGTCGAGCGCGGTGACGTTGACGCGGTAGGACAGGTCGAGGTCCGGATAGAAGGTCGGGTTGAAGCCGTGCCCGTTCCGCGCGGGATCGGGATAGGCCATCGCCTGGCTGATCCGGCGGCCGGCGGCATCGACCTGGCGCGCCCCGGCCCGCGGCACCGGCGACCATTGGCCCGGCGAGGCTTCGAGGCGGAGATCGCCATTGGCGGCGACGCGGCTGCCATGTAGGACGATGGTGACTCCGGTCTGGTGGCCCTCGGGATAGATGTCGGAGAAGACGATGACGTCGAGGCCCGGCTCGGAAAGATAGCCTTTGTCGTTCACGGCGAGATGCGGCGCAGCGGCCGCGGCCGCCGCGAGCAGGGCGATCGAGCAGGCCAAAGCCGCGCGGCGAGATCCCCTCATCATCCTCCCTGCCCGCTTCTGCGTCGTGACAGCGCTGTCACTGTGGAGCGGGTGCCGGCGGATGTCCAGGCGATTTCTCCCTCTCCCCTCCGGGGAGAGGGCCGGGGAGAGGGGGCGAAGCGAAGCTTCGCGCGCTGCCTGCGGCAGCGCCCCCTCTCTCCCACCTCTCCCCCCTCGGAGGCTACAGCATTCACACATTTCCTCTTTGTTCGTCATTCCCGCGAAAGCGGGAATTCAGAACGAAGCTGATATCAGTCACTTAGGCTGCCTGGATTCCCGCTTTCGCGGGAATGACGAATGACCCTAAGTGATTGATCTAAAACTACGACCCCGGATGTGTGAATCCCGTAGCCTCGGAGGGGGGAGAGGGCTTTCGTCTGCGCGCCTCCTACGGCCCCACCAACTGGAGCCGTTGGAAGACCAGACCCGGATCCACCGCCCAGAGGTGGATGACATGCTCCCCCGCCGCGAGCCGATGCCAGGTGGTGCGGCGCCAGCTGTTCTCGATCACGGCGCGGCTCCAGTCGGCGTCGGTGACATGGCCGTTGACGTTGACCGTCTCGATCGGGCCGTCGTCGATCGAGACGGCGTAGCGGAGGCCGTCCTGAGCGCGGAAATCGAGCGTCGGGGAAAGGGTGATTTGCAGCGCCGCCTCGCCGCCTTCCGCCAGACGAACGCGGTAATCGAGATGCGGCCCCCGCCCGCCCGGCCGTTGCGCCGGCGCGGTGAAGGGGAAGAACGCGACCGACGAGGCGTTCAGGCCGAGATAGGGAATGATCCGCCAATCGCCGATCCGCGCGCTGTAATCGCGGGCATCGACGGACGCGAGCACCGGCGGCGGCTCCGGCGCGGGCGGTTGGGGCACGCGCGGCATGACGTCGGCCGGCGGCTGCTGCCAGCTCGTATAGCCGATATGGGTCTGCGCCATCATCTGCGTCCAGCGGCCATGTGCGGTCTCCACCTCGTACAGCCGCCTGATCTCCGCATCGCGCGCGAACAGGCGCGCCGCGTCGGCCGCCCTGCCCTCGGCCACCGCCTGATAGAGGCGATGCAGGTTCGCATTGGCCAGGATCGGATGGAGGATCAGCTCGAAATAGGCGTCGCGGTACATTTCCGGCAGCTGGTCGCGCATGGCGGACGCGTCCCGCTCCAGCGCATCCCATTCGCCGATCACCTGCCGCCATTCGCCGAGGCTGTAGCTGTTCGCGGCGAGCAGCTCCGGCTTCCGCCGGGCGGCGTAGCGGCCGTAGAGGCTGAGCAGCTGGCCGATCACGGGGGCCTGGATCGGGCCGAACTGCGCCGCCGCCCAGTTCGTCGGATAGGCAGCGAGCCGTTCGAGCGGCATCGCCTCCGGATTCCAGGCCAAGTCGAGGAAAAAGGCGGTGGGATATTCGAGCGGCTTGATGTCGCCGACATTGACGATCCAGAGCTGGCGCGCGCCAAAGGCATAGGCCTGCTGCATCTGCTCCCAGACCCGGCCGATCTGGGTCGTGTTGATCCATTTGTAGTTCCGCGGGCCGCCGACATAGTCGAAATGATAATAGATTCCGTAGCCGCCGGCCCGCGCCGCGCCCGGCTGCGGCAGGCGGCGGATATTGCCCCAATTGTCGTCGGAGAAGAGCAGGGTGACGTCGTCCGGCACCCGCATGCCGGCGTCGTAATAATCCTGAACCTCCTTGTAGAGCGCCCAGACCTGCGGCGTCTCGGCGGCAGGGCGACGGGTGACCGCTTCGATGAGCCGGCGCTGGTCGGCGACGATCCGCTCGAGCAATTGGGTCGCGGTGCCTTCGGTCATCGGACGGTCGCCGTCGCCGCGCATGCCGATCGTGACGATCCGCTCCTGGCCCTGGGTCCGCTCCAGCCCCTCCCGCCAGAATTGCCTTAGCCGCTCCGCATTCTGCGTATAGTCCCACGGCCCCTGGCCGTGATGCTCCCAATCGACATGGGCGCGCATCAGCGGCTCGTGGTGCGAGGTGCCGACGATCACGCCCATCTCGTTGGCGAGCCGGCCATTTTCCGGATCGTCCTCGAAGAAGCTCTTCCCCCACATGGCCGGCCAGAGCAGGTTGGCGCGCGAGCGCAGGATCAGGTCGAAGACGCGCTCGTAGAAAGCATGGTTGAAGCCGCCGAAGGCCGCCCGCGCCCAGCCGAGCAGGGCCGGATCCTCGTCGTTGATGAAGATGCCGCGATATCTGACGCGCGGCCGGTCGATCCGCCGGCCGGCGGTGACGAAGAGCCGGTCGCGATGCGCCACCGGCACGTCCGCCCACCAGCTCCAGGGCGAGACCCCGATCGCCCGCGAGAGATCGTAAATGCCGAAGATCGTCCCGCGGCGGTCGGCGCCGGCGATGACGAGGGCGCGCACGACGCCCGGCGTAGGATGCTCCACGACCTGCCAGGCATAAGCTTCCCACTGGCCGGTGAGGCCACGCACGTCGAGCCGGCCTTCGCGGATCAGCCGGTCGATGACCGCATCATGGCCGATCGTGCCGGCGATGATCCCGGTCGCGCCCTGCGCGCCGCCGCCGACCCGGCCGAGATCGGCGCGCAGATTGGCCGCCGCGCGCAGCACGCCGGGATCATCCGCCGGATCGGTCAGCACCCCGCGCGGATGGCCGCGCTCGATTAAGGCGAGCGCGCCGCGGCTCGGGCAGATCGTCGCCGGCGCATCGCAGGCGAAGACCGGCGCTGCCACCAGCACCAGCAGGACCAGCAGGCTGCGCAGGATCAGCCTCATGCAGGCCTCGCCGTCATTGCGGTGAAGGCGTCGGCGATAGCCTGGTGGAGCGGCTTGCGCTGGTAGGCACCGTCATAGGGGTTGGGCCGCAGCGGGCGGCCGTCGCTGCGCGGCGCGAAGCTCTGCAGCCAGGAATAGGGATCGACCATCCCCCAGGCGAGCACGTCCCTGAGGCGGGGATAGGAGAACATCAGGTCGAGATAGGCGCGGGCATAGGAAGCGACGCCCTGGTCGCGCGATGTGATGTCGCTCGGCAGAGCGGCGTCGTTGACGTCGAACTCGGTGATCAAAAGGTCGTAGCCCATCGCGACCACCTGATCGAGGAAGGCGCGCCACGGCCCCTCCTCGCGCCGCCCCATGCCGCTCGAGTCGAGCGAATAGATGCCGAGATGCGATTGCACGCCGAGCGCGTCGACCGGCACGCCGCGCGCGCGGAAGCCGGCGAGCAGGTTGAGCACGCCGGCGCGGTGGCGGTCGTTGCCGCTCTCCCAGCCCATATAATCGTTATAGACGAGCTGGGCGGTCGGCAGGATCTGGCGGGCGGTAGTGAAGACGAGGTCGAGCACCGCCTCGACGCTGCCCATCTTCTGCGAGAAGATCGTCTGGCGCAGGCCGCCGGTGCCGGGATCGACCGCCTCGTTGACCGCATCCCAGGAGACGATCTTGCCCGCATAGCGGCGGCAGACGGTGGTCACATGGTCGACGATCAGCCGCGCCGCCTCGGTCGCCGGGCTCGCGCCGTAATCGTAGCTTCGGGTCCAGGCGGGCAGCCACTGGTCGTTCTGCCACATCAGATTGTGGCCGCGCATCGCGAGCCCGTTCGCGGTGGCGAAATCCATCAGCAGGTCGGCGCCGCTGAAATCGTAGGTGGTCGGGCTCGACCGGATGGTCTACCATTTGAGCTCGTTCTCGGGAACGATCAGGCCGCAATCGCGAACCACGATCTCGCGATAGCTGGGGTCCGAATAGGAGCTGGCCTGGGTGCCCGCGGGGCCAGCGCCGATGGCGGAGCCGAAGCGCATATGCTTCGCCGCGGCGGCGAGATTGAGCGCCGGTGCTGGCGTGGGGGTCGGAGTTGGCGTGGGAGTCGGCGTGGGCGTCGGGGTCGGCGTGGGTGCGCTCCCGCCTCCACCCGAACCGCCGCCGCAGCCCGCGACCAGCGCGCCAAGCCCCAGGGCGAGGCTTTGGCGGCGGGTCAGGGTGGTGGTCATGCTCAACTCCGGCGCGCGGGCGCTCCTCGCAGCGCGGCGGCGATCGCATCGCGC
>JAFAZM010000305.1 GCA_019239785.1 Sphingomonadaceae bacterium | reverse complement strand
GCGACTTCCATGCGATCACCAGCGCCCACAATCTGCTCGCGGCCCTGATCGACAATCATATCCACTGGGGCAATGCGCTGAACATCGACGTGCGGCGGGTGACCTGGAAGCGGGTGCTGGACATGAACGACCGGGCGCTGAGGCAGATCGTCCAGTCGCTCGGCGGGGTCGGCAACGGCTATCCGCGCGAATCGGGCTTCGACATCACCGTCGCCTCGGAGATCATGGCGATCCTCTGCCTCGCCGAGGACATCGACGATCTGCGCGAGCGGCTGGCGCGGATCGTGGTCGGCTATCGCCGGGACAAGAGCGCGGTGACGGCGCGCGATCTCAAGGCGGACGGGGCGATGACGGTGCTGCTCGCACAAGCGATCCAGCCCAACCTCGTCCAGACCGTCGAGAACAATCCGGCCTTCATCCATGGCGGCCCATTCGGCAACATCGCCCATGGCTGCAATTCGGTGATCGCGACCAAGGCGGCGCTCGGCCTCGCCGATTATGTGGTGACCGAGGCCGGCTTCGGCGCCGATCTCGGCGCGGAGAAGTTCTTCGACATCAAATGCCGGCAGGCCGGGCTCAACCCCGCCGCGGCGGTGATCGTCGCGACGGTGCGCGCGCTCAAATATAATGGCGGCGTCGCCAAGGCCGACCTCGGCAAGAAGGACGTCGCGGCGGTGAAGGCCGGCGGCGTCAACCTCGCCCGCCATATCGAGAATGTCCGCCAGTTCGGCGTGCCCGCGATCGTCGCGATCAACCATTTCTCATCTGACAGCGACGCCGAGATCGAGGCGGTGCGCGAGATCGCCGCCGCGCACGGCACCGAGGCGGTGCTCTGCACCCATTGGGCCAATGGCGGCGCCGGCGCCGAGGCGCTGGCCGAGAAGGTCGCGGCATTGGCCGACACCGGCGCCAGCCAGTTCGCGCCGCTTTACGACAACGAGCTCAAGCTGTTCGACAAGATCAACACGATCGCGACCCGCATCTACCGGGCCGACGAAGCGATCGCCAATGCTTCGGTGCGCACCCAGCTCCACCAGTGGGAGAAGGAAGGCTACGGCCATTTCTCCGTCTGCATGGCCAAGACCCAGTACAGCTTCTCGACCGACCCGGCGTTGCTCGGCGCCCCCAGCCACCATGTCGTTCCCGTCCGCGAGGTCCGCCTCGCCGCCGGCGCCGGCTTCGTCGTCGCGGTCTGCGGGGATCTGATGACGATGCCGGGCCTGCCGAGCGTCCCCTCGGCGGAAGGGATGCGGATCGACGAGCAGGGGCTGATCGAAGGGCTGTCCTGAGTCCCCACGTCATTCGGCCCTTCGACGCCGCCTGCGGCGTCGCTCAGGATAAACTCCGCCCGGGATCTCGTGACCAGAAGTCTCGGCGGGTCTCCACGGACCCCGCCTTCCCCGGGGTGACGAAATGAAGTAAGAAGAGACATGCGCTCGGGACTCCCCTTGCTCGCCGCCCTCGTCTCGCTGCCGGCCTTCGCCGCCGGGCCCGCGCCCTACCATGCCCACGGCACCGAACCCTTCTGGGACGTCACCATCGCCAACGGGCTGATCGTCTACCATCCTGCGGACGGGCCGCGCATCTCGGTGCGGGCGCCGGCGCGCCGGCCGATCCGCAACGGCTATGCCTATGCGACGCCGCGCTTCCGCATCGAGATCACCCACGCGCGCTGCAACGACGGCATGGGCGAGCACGACTATGCCGACACCTTTCGCATCTTCTTCCCCCGCGCGACCGGGCCGCTCGAAGGCTGCGGCGGCGCGGTGCTGCCGCCGCGGCGGTTCTAGCACACGGGCTAGGACATCGTCGCGATCGACGGCGCTACGGTCTCGGGCGAGAATCATAGGCTCGACTTCGGCGAGCAAGGCCAGCTGAGCGGCCAGGCCGGCTGCAACCGCTTTTCGGGCACCTATGCCGAAAGCGGACGGACGCTCAGGCCAGGCCCGGTGATCGCGACCCGTATGGCATGTCCCGGACCGCGGATGACGCACGAGCGGCGGGTGCTCGTCCTCGGCGGCCGGTGACGATGCGCTATCCGGACGGGAACAGCTTGCTGCTCACCGGCCGCGGCGTGACGGTACGGCTGCGGCGGCAATAATATCGTCACCCCGTCAGTTCGGCGGCCCGCCGCCTTCGGTCGGGAACAATTTCGCCAGCGGCCGCGGCGCCGCCTCGACCACGGGCAGCGGCTCGATCTCCTTGGCGCCGCTCGACACTTCCAGCGCCTCGAAACGCTTGGCCTGGGTCAGCACCTGCGTCTCCAGGCTGCCCACGAACGCATTATAGGCGCCGGTGGCGAGTTCGAGGTTGCGGCCCAAGCGGGCGACATGGCCGCCCATCGTCGCCAGCCGCGAATGGAGCTCCTTGCCGAGCCGGGCGATCTCGGCAGCCTCCTCGGCGAGCCGTTCCTGCCGCCAGACGCTGGCAACGGTGCGCGCGATCGCGACCAGGTTGGTCGGCGTCGCAAGCAGCACGCGGCGCTCGAACGACCATAACCAGAGCTGGTCGTCCTGCTCCAGCGCCGCGGTCAGGAAATGCTCGCCCGGAATGTAGAGGATCACATAATCGGCGGCGTCGCCGAACTGCTCCCAGTAATTCTTCGAGCCGAGCTGCTGGGCATGGGTGCGGATCGCCGCGGCATGCTTCTGCAGGTGCGCCGCCCGCGCCGCCTCGTCCACCTCCTCGTTGGCGTCGAGGAAGGCGTTGAGCGAGCATTTCGCATCGATGATCAACTTGCGGCCGCCCGGCAGGCGGACGATCACGTCGGGGCGCAGCCTGCCGTCCTCGGTGGTCACGGAGACTTCGGTCTGGAAATCGGCGTAGGGCGAAAGGCCCGCCTGCTCGAGCACGTTCTTCAGGCTCTGCTCGCCCCAGCGGCCGCGCGCCTTCGGGCTCGCGCGCAGCGCATTGACGAGCCGGGCGGTCTCGTCGCGGACCTGGCCGTGCCCGGCGTGGAGCAGGCTCACTGCCTCGCGCAGCGCCTGGTAGCTGCCCACCCTTTCCTTCTCGACCTGGGCCAGGCCTTCCTGGTAGCGCTTCAGGGTCGCCTCGACCGGCTGCAGCAATGCCTTCAGCTGCGCGTCGCTCTTCTCGCTGGCCTGGTTGAAGCGGGCGTCGGCGCGCTCCAGGAACTGGCGCTGCGCCTCGCTCAGCAGCTTCGCGCCGACTTCGTGGAACTGCGCGGTCAGCGCCTCCTTCGCCTCCATCAATTCCTTGATCCGCGCCTCGAAATTGCGCGCGTCGGCCTGCAGCCCGGCCAGGTCGCGGACCGCGGCGTCGCGTTCCCTGGTCACCTCGGCAAGCGAGGTGCGCAAGGCATCGGCCGCCTTGCCGCGCTCCTCGGCGATCGCGCCGGCGCGGCCGCGGCCGACCAGCCAGCCCAGGGCGACGCCTCCCGCAACCAGGAAAGCGATGACGATCAGGATCAGCGGGTCCATCTTCTGGCATCCATGCGGAACGAAGCACGAACCTAGAGCAGGCGCCGTTCCGGCTCAAGCGAATATCGGAACCCCTCCCCGCGCCTGCCGTTCGCGGCGCGAAGGAGACCCCGATGTCGATCAGCAGGATCATGGCCGCCCATCCCGATGCGGGCGGCGCGAACGAAGCGCTCGGCCTCGCCGTCCGCCACGCGATGTTCTGCGCCGCGATCTGCACCGCCTGCGCCGACGCCGATTCGGCCGAGGCGATGGACATGCGCCAGTGCGCGCGCACCTGCCTCGACTGCGCGGACATCTGCGCGGCGACGGCGCGGGTCGCGATCCGGCAGTCGGGCTCGAACGCGACCGTGGTGCGGGCGATGCTGGAGACGTGCGTCGCCGCCTGCGAGACCTGCGCGGAGGAATGCGATCGGCACGAGCACGAGCATTGCCGGCTCTGCGCCGAGATGTGCCGGGAATGCGCGCGGGATTGCCGCGCGGCGCTCGACGCACTTTGATACCCGTCACCCCGGCGAAGGCCGGGGTCTCAGGTCAGCAAAGCGGAGCGGGTCTCCACCAGGCCCCGGCCTCCGCCGGGGTGACGCAAGGCGTCAGGCGGCCTTCTTCCCGCCTTCGCGGCGGGCCTTGGCGATCTTCCTCAGGATCATCTCGCGCTTGAGGCGGGAGAGATGGTCGATGAAGAGGATGCCGTTGAGATGGTCCATCTCGTGCTGGAGGCAGACCGCGAGCAGGCCGGTGATCTCCTCCTCATGCGCGGCGCCGTTTTCGTCGAGCCAGCGCGCGCGAATGCGGTCCGGCCGGTCGACTTCGGCATATTGGTCGGGCACGGAGAGGCAGCCTTCGTTGTAGGGCACCTCTTGGTCGGAATGCTCGACGATCTCGGGATTGATGAACACACGCGGATCGCGAACCGGCTCGCCGTCTTCCTCCTCCGGCTCCTGCAGGTCGATCACCAGCACTCTTTTCGGGACGCCCACCTGGATTGCGGCAAGGCCGATGCCGGGCGCCGCGTACATCGTCTCGAACATGTCCGAGATCAGCGCGCGCAGCTCGTCATTCACCTCGTCGACGGGCGAGGAGATCTGCTTGAGACGCGGGTCGGGGACCTCGATGATCGGGAGCAAAGCCATGGCGTCGAGATAGGGGGAAAGGCCCCATTCTTCAAGCGATCCTCCCCGTCCCGGGGAGGTCTTTAGGAGACGGGCCTTCGCGCCCGCATCGCCTGCGCCAGCGTACCCTCGTCGAGATAGTCGAGCTCGCCGCCGACCGGCAGGCCGTGGGCCAGCTGGGTGATGCGGACCGGGAACCGTTCGAGCCGCTCGGCGAGATAATGGGCGGTGGTCTGGCCTTCGAGCGTCGCGTTCATCGCGAGCACCACCTCGTCAATCCCGCCCTTCTCGATCCGGGCGATCAGCTTGTCGATCGCAAGGTCCTCCGGCC
>JAFAZM010000204.1 GCA_019239785.1 Sphingomonadaceae bacterium | reverse complement strand
CGCATCGGGCGCGGCCTCAAGGCGCATCTCGAGGCGAACGGCATCGAGGCCGAGGTCCACGGCCGCGAGAAGCATCCTTATTCGATCTGGCGCAAGATGGCCGAGCAGCATGTCAGCTTCGAGCAGCTCTCCGACGTGATGGCCTTCCGCGCCGTCGTCGGCACGATCGAGGAATGCTACCGCACGCTCGGCCTGATCCACCAGCGCTGGCCGGTGGTGCCGGGGCGCTTCAAGGATTTCATCTCGACGCCGAAGCGCAACGGCTACCGGTCGCTGCACACGACGATCATCCACGACGAGCAGATGCGGATCGAGATCCAGATCCGCACCCAGGAGATGCACGCGCAGGCCGAGCACGGCCTCGCCGCGCATTGGGCCTATAAGGAAGGATCGGTCGAGGCGAGCTCGGACCATCCCTGGATCAACGACCTGGTCGAGATCCTCGACCATGCGGCGAGCGCGGAGGAGCTGCTCGAACATACAAGAATGGCGATGTACCAGGACCGGATCTTCGCCTTCACGCCGAAGGGCGAGCTGATCCAGCTCCCGAAGGGCGCGACGCCGGTCGACTTCGCCTATGCGGTCCACACCGACCTCGGCGACCAGACGGTCGGGGCGAAGATCAACGGCCGGGTGATGCCGCTGCGCACCGCGCTCTCCAACGGCGACCAGGTCGAGATCCTCGTCTCCAAGGCGCAGCACCCGCAGCCGGGCTGGCTCTCCTACGTCGTCACCGGCAAGGCGCGGGCCAAGATCCGTCGCTGGGTGAAGTCGAAGGAGCGCGAGGAGACGGTCGCGCTTGGCCGCAAGATCTTCGACGAGATCGTGCAGCGGCTGCCGGCGCCGCTCGGCTGGGAGGCGATCGCCGAGGCCTTGCGCCGCCTCCACCTGCCGAACGACGAGGCTTTGATGGAGGCGATCGCGCTGAAGCGGGTCGACGACGTCGCCGTGATGGAGGCCCTGAGTCCCGGCTCGACGACGAAGGAGGGGGTGAAGCCGCCGCCGCAGCGCACCGCGATCTCGATCAAGGGGCTGACTCCCGGCGTCGCCTTCCAGCTCGCTGAATGCTGCCATCCGATCCCCGGCGACCGCATCGTCGGCCTGCGCCGGGAGGGCGAGGGGATCGAGGTCCATGTGATCGGCTGCGACAGCCTCGCCGACGGCGTCGATGCCGATTGGGTCGATCTCGCCTGGGGCGACCAGGCCGACGGCGGCGCGGTCAGCCTCTCGATCGTGATCAAGAACGAGCCAGGCTCGCTCGCGGTGATCGCCGGCATCCTCGGCAACCATGGCGCGAACATCGTCAGCATGGACCAGACCTCGCGCGACGGCTCGTTCCACACCTTCCACCTCGACATCGAGGTGCACGACGTCCAGCATCTGATGCGCATCCTGGCCGCGCTCCGGGCGACGGACGTGGTCTCGACGGCGGAGCGCCTCTGATCTCCCCTCTCCCCGCCCGGGAGAGGGCTTAAGTCTCAGCCGGCATCGACCCGGAAGATCGAGCCGCCGAAATCGACGATATAGACGTTGCCGGCCTGGTCGAGGCCGAAGCAGAGCGGGTTGTTGATCGCGCCCGCATCGGGGGTGAAGGCGGTCCGGCGCAGCACGAAGCGATCGCTGCCCAGGGTCGTGCCGACGGCGACCTGCGCGATCGGGACCGACCAGATGTTGCCGACCTCGAAGTCGGCGAAGATATAATGGCCGTTCAGCGATTCGATCGGGCCGCGATAGACGAGGCCGCCGGTCACCGTATCGCCCTGCCGGGCGCCGCTGCCGTGCAGATATTCGGCGACTGGCGGGGTGAGGCCCGGAATCGTCGGGCCGGCGAAGACCGCCGTCCCCTCCATGATGCGCCAGCCGAGATTGGTGCCGCCGTCCGTCGGCCGCAGCAGGTCGACCTCCTCACGGGCGTCCTGGCCGACGTCGCCGATCCAGAGATTTCCGGTTGCCGCGTCGAAATTGTTCCGGAAGGGATTGCGCAGGCCATAGGCCCAGATTTCCGGCCGGCCGCCGGCGGCGGCGAACGGGTTGCCGGGCGGAATCGCATAATCGCGCGCCGGATCGGCCGGGAAAGCGTCGCCGGCCGGATCGATCCGCAAAATCTTGCCCAGCAGGACGTTGAGGTTCTGCGCGTTGTTCGCCGGATCGCCGACGCTGCCGCCGTCGCCGACGCCCGCATAGAGCAGATTGTCGGGTCCGAAGGCGAGCCAGCCGCCATAATGGTTGAGGTTCACCGGATGATCGATGGTGAGGATCGCGTCCGCGCTCGCCGGGTCGGCGCGGTCGCGATTGCCGGCGAGCGTGCGATAGCGCCGGATCTCGATCTGGCCCGCCAGGTTCGTCATGTAGACGTAGAAGGTCCCCGTCGCGGTGAAATCGGGCGCCGGCGCGAAGCCCAGCAGGCCGCGCTCGCCGTCGGTACTGGTCTGCGCGGTCACGTCGAGGAAGGGCGTCGCCGCGACCGCGCCGGTCGAAGGCGTGAGGATGCGGATCCGGCCGGCACGCTCGACCACGAAGACGCGGCCAGATCCGTCCGGCACGGCGGCGAGGTAGAGCGGCGAGGCGAAGCCGGTGGCGACCCTGGTCACGTGAAACGCATCCGGCCCGACATTGGTGACGGTGACGGCGAGGTCCAGGGTAGTGCTGGTCATGCCGTCGCCGGCCGCGATCTGGACCTGATAGACATTGTTCTGGTCTATATCGGTCGGCGCTTCGAAGTCTGGCGGCTGGACGAAGCTCAGCGCGCCGGCGGGGGTGATCGCGAAGGCGGCGCGGTCGGCGCCGCCGGAGAGCGAGAAGGTGATCGCATTGCCGTCGGGATCGGTCGCTGCCGCGGTGTAGATCGTGCCCGTGCCATTCTCCGGAAAGCTCGCGCTGGCGGCCGAGGTGAAAGTCGGGGGCCGGTTGGCGGCCGGCGGCGGCGTGGTCATGCCGCCGCCTACACCTCCGCCGCCGCAGGCGGTGATGCCGGTCAGGGCGAGGAGCGCGAGAAGGCCGGGCCCTGAGCGCATGGGTGCACCCTCCGCCTGCAGGTCTACGAGGATCGTTGAACGCGCGAAACCAACATTTGATGCGGGAAGCCGCCATGATAGACGCGGCGTCATGAGCAGATCCGACGGCATGACCTATGGCGGCTACCTCACCCTCGAGCCGCTCCTTTCCGCGCAGCATCCGATCTCGGACCATCATGACGAATTGCTGTTCATCATCCTTCACCAGACCAAGGAATTGTGGCTCAAGCAGATCATCCACGAGCTCGATGTCGCGCTCGGCCTGGTCCGCGACGACCGGCTGATCGAGGTCCACAAGAATCTCTCGCGAGTCTCGCGCATCCAGGCGGTGATGACATTGAGCTGGGACGTGCTCACCACGCTGACGCCGACCGATTACATGCAGTTCCGCGACGTGCTCGGCGGCTCGAGCGGCTTCCAGTCGGCCCAGTTCCGCCAGTTCGAGTTCCTGCTCGGGATCAGGGACCCGGCCCATCTTCGCTTCCAGGACGAGGGATCGCCCGGGCACGAGGCGCTCGCCGCCGCGCTCGACCGGCCGAGCCTCTGGGACGAGGCCAATGCCGCGCTGGCCCGGGCCGGCTTTCCGGTGCCGAGCGCCGCTCTGGAGCGCGACTGGCGCCAGCCCTATGTGCCCGATCCCGGCGTGGAGGATGCCTGGGCCGACGTCTATCGCGACACCGAACGCTGGTGGCGCTTCTACCAGTTCGCCGAGAAGCTGGTCGACATCGACGATGCGATGACCGCCTGGCGGCACAAGCATGTCGTCACCGTCGAGCGGGTGATCGGGCTCAAGCGCGGCACCGGCGGCACCGCCGGCGTGCCCTATCTCCAGTCCACCTTGTCGAAGCGCGCCTTCCCGGAATTGTGGACGTTAAGGACGCAGCTCTAGAACGTCGTTGCTCGGCTCCCCTCGCGGATAGGCGGCAAGCAGGTCGCCGCCCCCTTCGAACCTGACGGGGCCCTCTGCGGCCCAGACCGACCCCTCGGACGCCTCCCCGCCGTCGATCCTGCCGCGCGCCGCGAGGGGGATCAGCACGCTGTCCCTGGGCAGGACCGCCGCAGCGTCGCCCGCGAAGCTCCAGCGCTCGAGCACGAAGGCGCGGCCGGCGGCGAGGATCGTGCGCGGCCCCTCTCGCACCGGCGCGAAAGGCTGCGTCCAGGGCGCCGGCTCGGCCACCGCGATCGCCTCGTCGAGATGGAGCTCCCGCGGCCGGCCATAATCATAGAGGCGGTAGGTGAGGTCGAGATTCTGCTGGATCTCGACGAGGGACAGGCCGCCGCCGATCGCGTGGATCGTGCCGGCCGGCGAGTAGAATGTCTCGCCAGCCCGCACCGGCCGCCAGTCGAGCAGCTGCTCGATGCTTCCGTCCAGCGCGGCCGCGCGCAGCGCATCCCGGGACACCTCACGGGTGAGGCCGAGGCCGATCACCGCGCCCGGCTCGGCGGAGAGCACGTACCAGGCCTCGTCCTTGCCGCGCCGGTGGCCGCGCGCACCCGCCGCATCGTCGTCCGGGTGGACCTGGATCGAGAGACGCTCCGAGGTGAACAGATATTTGACGAGCAGCTCGGCGTCCGCCGCGCCTTCGAACCAGATTTCGCCGATCGGCTCGGCGCCGTCCGGCGGGGCGAAGGCGCCGCTCAGGTCGCGGCGGCCCCAGATTCGTTCCACGTGCCGGCTGGCAAGGCGGTGCGCGGCCAATTCTCATCCCCGGGCGGCAAGGTCCGGCGGCTATAGCCAGTCGGCCGCTTCCGGCAAAGAAGCGGCCGGAAAGGCTCCTGTCCTACCTCACGGATACCAGGGCGGCGCGATCGGGGCGCCGTCGGCGTTCTGGATCAGGCTCGCGTCGACGCCGCCCGGGAAGCTCCCGAACAGGCCGTTGACCATGACGTTGCCTTTGAGGGTCCAGAAAACGTCGAGATCGGTGCTCGCGGTACCGCCGAAGAACTCGCCATCGCCGGACCCCGGGTAGCCCGGGAAGGAATAATGGGCGTCGGACGAGTTCTGATCGAGGAAGACCGCGTTGAGCAGGGCGCCGGTCGCGTCGATGACGTTGTTGTCCAGCTCGAGCCCGAGATGCGAGAAGTCGCCCGAGCCCGCGGTGCCCCCGACCAGGGTGTAGAGCCCGGCGAGCGCGTTGGCGCCCATCT
This sequence comes from Sphingomonadaceae bacterium, assembly GCA_019239785.1. Taxonomy (GTDB): domain Bacteria; phylum Pseudomonadota; class Alphaproteobacteria; order Sphingomonadales; family Sphingomonadaceae; genus Allosphingosinicella. The sequence goes on along the minus strand of JAFAZM010000204.1, from coordinate 3,835 downwards.
CGTTGATGACATTGTCGTGGACGTTGGCCTCGAGGTTCGCCGCATTGCCCGCGCCGCCGCCGCTGGAGCGGAGCGAGATGCCGCCATTGCCTTGGAAGACGTCGTGAATGTCGTTGTTCTCGACGATCACATAATAATTGGCGGTGCCGGCCCCGGCCGTCTTCTCCAGGCTGGCGGTGATGCCGTCGCCACCGCTCGAGCCCTCGCTCCCCGCGACGCCGTCGGAGACGCCGATCGTGTTGCCGCTGATGAAGCCGCGGATCGTGCCGCCGTTGGTGATGTAGGAGCCGTTGAGCGCGCTTGCCGTGGCGCCGGTGAAGCTGTTGCCCTCCACCCGATAGTCGACGGCGATGTTGCTGCCGCCGCCGTCGAGCAGCACGCCGCCGCCGACCGAGGTCGCCTGGGTGTTATGGAAATTGTTGTTGCTGATCACCAGGCTCTGGCTCGCCGTGCCGGTCGCCTGGACTTCGAGCAGGTCTCCCAGCGCCCCCTGGAAGTCGACGCCGTCGACGGTGAGGTTGAGGCTACCGGTGCCGGACGTCTGGATGTGCACGCCGTCGCCGCCGGTGACGTTGTTCGTCGTGCCGATGATCGCCTGGTCGTTGGCGCTGTCCCCGATGGTGAGGTTGAGGGTGCCGCTGCCGGTGCTGACGCGGACATTGTCACCGGCCGAGCCGCCGATCACGTCACCGAGCAGCGACGAGGTGCCGGTCAGATTGTTCAGCACGACTCCGCCTTCGGAGGAGGCGTTGCCGTTGTTGGTCAGGGTCGAATCGGTCAGATGGAAGTTCGAATCGTTGTTGCCCAATATGCCGTGATTGGCGTTGCCGGTGATCGCCATATTGTCGAGGGACACGTTCGACGTGTTGTTGACGTAGACGCCGTTGCCCTGGAGCGTGGCCCCGTTGGCGCCGGTCTTGTTGGCGATCGTGCCGCCCGAGCTCGCGGTGGAGGCGATGCCGGTGACGGTGAAGCCGCCCGAGCCCGCATTGTCCAGGACGATGCCGGTGGCGCTGCCGCCGACGGAGGAAGCGCTCTGCAGGTGCACGCCGGCGCCGCCGATCGTCGCATTGGTGATGTTGACCGCGCTGCCGCCGGTCGTTGCGATCGTGTTGGTCGCGCCGGTGACGGTGACGGTGCCCCCGTTCTGGACGAGCAAAGCGGTGCCGGTGGTCGTGGTCAGCGCCATCCCGCCGGCGACCGCAAGCGAGCTGGCGCCCGCATTGCTGGTGAAGCCGATTGCGGTCGCGCTGCCCGTCGAGGCGGTGAGGCCGCCCTGGAACGAAACGGCGAGGTTGGTGTCGCCGGAGGCATTGAGGCCGCCGCCGGTCTGGCTGCCGGTGATGCTGGTCGCGCCGGTGACCGTGAAGCTGCCGCCGATATTGTGCAGGTCGATCGCACCGCCGGTCGAGCCGGTGGAGGAGGCATTGTTCAGGGTGACGTTGACGGTGCCGCCCTGGTCGATGTCGGCGATCTGGCCGGCGCCGGACTTGCCGACATTGGCGACGACGAGCGTGCCGACGCTGCCATTGCTGTCCGAGATGCCGGCGCGGGTGACCGAGCCGATGTCGAAGCCGGAGACGTGGTTGTTCTGCCCGACGTCGACGCCGTCATTGCCGGCGCCGGTGACGACGATCGTCGGCCGGCCGGTGGCGGTCTCGATCGTGGTCGCGCCAATGACGAGATTCTCGCCGCCGCCGACCAGGGTCTGGCCGTTCAGCAGGTTGATGCCGTCGGCCTCGCTGTAGGTGCCGGTCCCCTGGCGCAGATAGATGAGCTCGTTCGCGGCCGGACCGTTCGCCGTGCCCTGCGCCGTGTTGAAGCTGGCGAGGCTGGTGAACGGATCGGTCTCGGTGCCGGTATTGGCGCTGCCCACCGCCGCATTGTCGATGAACCAGACCGACTGGCCGACATTGATCGTGACGGTCGCGGTGTCGGTCGCGCCGTCGGCGTCGGTCAGCGTGTAGGTGAAGGTGTCGGGGCCGTTATAGCCGGCCGCCGAGGTGTAGCTGAACGAGCCGTCCGGATTCATCGAGACGGCGCCGCCATGGGCCGAGGTCGCGTCGAAGGCGGTGACATTGGCCTGGCCCGGGCCGGTGCCGACGCCGCCGTCGTCGCTGTCGTTGGCAAGCACGCCGGTGGCCGCATTGACGTGGAGCGTGACGTTGCCGAACGCATTGTAGCTGTCGTCGTTCGCCACCGGCGGCAGATTGTCGTTGGCGCCGTGAATGGTGATCGTCACGTTCTGGTCGACGGTGCCGCCATGGCCGTCGTCGATCTCGATCGTGTAGATCTGCGTCAGCGTGTCGCCTGCGTTGAGGCTGTCGAGCGCCGCATCGGAAACGCTGAAGTGCCAGCCGACGGTGTCGCCGCCCTGGTTGACCGGATCGAGGGTGAAGTTGCCGAGATAGCCCGCGCCCTGCGGCGTCGCACTTGCGCTGTGGGTGTCGCTCGTGTCGACGTCGGCGAAAGCGATCGTGCCGTCGGCATGGTGGACCGCGACATTCTCCTGCGGATCGTTGTTCGGCAGCTCGGTGACGGAGCCGGACGCGGTGGTGCCGCCGGCGTTGATCGTCGGCGCGTCGTTGGTGCCGGTGACGGTGATCGTGACGGTCGAGGAGGAGGGCGCTCCATGCTCGTCCTGCATCGTGTAGTTGACGGTCACCACCTGGGTCTCGCCGACGGCGAGATGGTCGAAATCCGTTCCCGGATCGAACTGAACCTGGTTGCCCACCACCGAGGCGGTACCCTGGCCCGAGGGGGCCGAGGCCGTGGTGACAGTGAAGCTGTGGCCGTCGTCGACGTCGGTGTCGTTGGCGAGCACGTCGATGGTGAGCACCTGGTTCTCGGTGCCCGCGGCAGTGTCGGCATGGGCGACCGGCGCATCATTGGTGCCGGTGACGGTGACGGTGACCGTCGAGCTCGAGGTCGCGCCATGCTCATCCTGCATCGTGTAATTGAGCGTGACGACCTGGGTCGCGCCCTGGGCGAGATGGTCGAAGTCGGTGCCCGGATCGAACTGGACCTGGTTGCCGACGACCGAGGCGCTGCCTTGTCCGGACGGTGCCGAAGCGGAGACGACGGTGAAGCTGTGGCCGTCGTCGACGTCGGTGTCGTTGGCGAGCACGTCGATCAGCAGGGTCTGGTTCTCGGTGCCGGCAGCGGTGTCGGCATGGGCGACCGGTGCGTCGTTGGTGCCGGTGACGGTGATCGTCACGGTCGAGGAGGACGAAGCGCCGTGCTCGTCCTGCATCGTGTAGTTGACCACGACTGTCGCAGTGGCGCCCTGGGCGAGATGATCGAAGTCGGTGCCGGGGTCGAACTGGACCTTGTTCGAGACCACCGAGGCGCTGCCCTGTCCGGACGGGGCCGAGGCGGAGACGACGGTGAAGCTGTGGCCGTCGTCCACGTCGGTGTCGTTGGCGAGGACATCGATCAGCAGCACCTGATTCTCGGTGCCGGAGGCGGTGTCGGCGACGGCGACAGGCGCGTCATTGGTGCCGGTGACGGTGATCGTCACCGTCGAGGCGGAAGCGGCGCCATGCTCGTCCTGCATCGTGTAGTTGACGACCACGGTCGCGGTCGCGCCCTGGGCGAGATGGTCGAAGTCGGTGCCGGGGTTGAACTGGACCTGGTTGCCGACGACCGAGGCGGTGCCCTGGCCGGACGGGGCCGAGGCGGAGACGACGGTGAAGCTGTGGCCGTCGTCGACGTCGGTGTCGTTGGCGAGGACATTGACCGTCACCGTCGAATTCTCGCCGGTGGAGGCGACGTCCGGGTTGGCGACCGGCGCGTCGTTCCTGCCGGCGATGCTGATGGTCAGAGTGCCGGTGTC